>CAZPXJ010000326.1:0-2154 GCA_964590855.1 uncultured archaeon | reverse complement strand
ACTTGCATACAATAAATCTGCAGCAGAGGAGGTAAAGAGTCGTCTAAAGAATCAGTTCAATATTGAATCAGTAGATGTACGGACCTTTCATAGCCTCGGAAGTAAGATACTGAGCTACCTCAAAATGATGCGAGAAGTGGAAACTCAAAATAGGAAGAAAATTAAATCAATAGTTGATAACCTTCTTGAGGAAGACACTGATTTTCAGTCTTCATTTCTCTCACAGCTTGCATATTGGAAAAAACATGGGAAAGAGTTAGAGGTTGAGAAGGAGCGTATTGATGAAGTCTATGATGCTCTAGCTCAAGAAACCTATACAGCAATTGACGGAACACGTGTGAAGAGTATAGCAGAACGTGATATTGCGAATTTTCTGATTCAGTATGGAATAAAGTTTCGGTATGAAACCACTGTAAGTTGGTGTGATAAAGATCCTGAAAATCCAGAGAGAACATACAAACCTGACTTCTATTTTCCTGATTATGACATCTATCTAGAGCACTGGAGTGTAGATGAGGAGGGTAATCTACCAAGTTTCTATACTGAGGAAGATGGCGAGAAATACATTGAAACAATGAGATGGAAGTGGGAACAGTTTGAGAAACATGACAAGACTCTCTGGGAAACAAACCATTCACATTTCGTGAACAATCAATTGATATCAACACTTCAAGAGTATTTTGTAGAAATTGGAGTTGAACTCGAGAAACTCTCATATGAACAGATCTTGAAGGAGATTGGATTATCAGACGATACAAGTATCGTACATGATGTAATATACAATGCAATAGTATCTGCAAAAATCTATGGAAATATTCCAACCAAACTTGAAAAGAGAGCTAAATCTATTGGTAAATCGGACAAGGAATTGAAACAAGAGGCGGAGTTCATTCTTGACCTGGTCATAAAACCATTCACTCAATATCAAAAATACCTAGAAGAAGAGAACAAGATTGACTTCGAGGATATGATTAACCTGGCAATAACTAAAATTGAACAGTCAGATTCATCTGTACTCCCGTCATATAGGATGATTCTTGTTGATGAGTTGCAAGATATCTCATATCAGCGATTGAAACTTCTGAAAACTATTCAAGAACTTCACTCGGATTGTAGACTCTTCTGTGTTGGTGATGATTGGCAGGCAATCTATGGGTTTGCAGGCGCCTCTTCGAAATATATGATTCAATTTGAGAGATGGTTCGCCGACCCTGCCACCGTGGAGCTGATTCAGAACTACAGGAATCCATCACTAATTCTCTCCTTCGCCATGGATGAAATTCATAAATGTAAGGAAAAGTTAGAAAAACAACTCCAACCGGCTAAGGCAGATTCTGAAGCACTTAGCAGAGCAGTTTTCATGAAACGAGTCTTTGGTGAAAATGAATGGCATTTCAAATCTGAGCAGAATGAGCAGGCATATGATATTATTACGAATCTAATTGATTCAGGTGTTCCTCCAGGGGAGATTCTTGTTCTCTCCCGGTTCAATCATGGATATGCCAAACTTCGAAAGATGTGCCATGATTCTGAATTATTAGATGTCGAACATGCAAAAAATGACAAAATCATCAAACCAGGTATCAGATTCAAGTCTATTCATAAAAGCAAAGGACTGGAGGCAGATTATATACTCCTACTCAATGTCTTTGAGGGAACCTTTGGGTTTCCACCATCAATATCATCTGATCTCACTTTCAGATTGATAAATCCGGATCTTGTTGACAAAACAGATGAAGAGCGGCATCTACTCTTTGTTGCCTGTACAAGAGCCAGAAAAAAGTGTATCATTTTCACTTGGGAAAATCATGAATCCGAATTTATAACAGGGAGTGAATATATCAGGAGACTATTTCGCCTCCCTCGTACTCCGCAATTGAAAGGTAGAATCATAGAAGAGAGAGATAAGGCATATAGAATTGAATGTGAAATCTCTCATCTTTTAAAGATAGACTTTTGGGCCCCCAAAGACAGTATTGAAGAACAGATTGATGATGGAATATATACATTGTTCATATTCGAGGATTTGTTCTTTGATCGGAAAATGGAAGAGCTAGAGAAGGCATATTCCCTAGAATGCTTCAAATGAAGGTAGTTTGCTATTCGGTAAGTGGCTTCTAGAGGGTTTTACTTGAAGGTGCTTGTCGATGCAGA
>CAZPXJ010000325.1:519-2158 GCA_964590855.1 uncultured archaeon | reverse complement strand
AAGAGGTTGTGGATACAGGTTCTGGTATAGACCCTGATCCAAATTTGGTACCAGGTCAGGGAACGGGACTCTATATTTCTAAAAGTATCATTGACTCTCGGTAGAAGGATATGGGCTCAGAACAATCTCGATGGCAAGGGTGCCACTTTCTTTTTCAGCCTGCCTATTTTTCAAGAGCTGATCATCCTTTCATTTCAATGCTATACCCAACCGAACAAACGAGCATTGGATTTTGTTATAATAGAGATATAGAAAAAGTCATGCGTCGAATCGTAGCTAATATAAGGTCAGATATTTGTCTGGCTTGGCTGATGTATTACTGCCTAGTCCAGTCCAATAATGAATCTGGCAGCAGAAGCAATGAACCTGGATCGACATAGATCATGTGTTAGTGCATCAGGAGAAGTACATTAGCCCCATAAATCTTGAAGAAGATATATAAGATTTAATTGGCAGATCGATTTCACCCAATCCAGATAAACTATGTATCTAGTTATCCTTCTAATTATGAATAGCCAAAAAACCCGCAATATGGCGATTGTTGCAGCGGTAGCAGCACTATTGCTTGCAACGACTGCAATATCGGCAACATCACATAACGTATTCGCTACATACAAGAGGAATCAAGCGACATCACAAGCAAATGCTTGTGGGAATGAATTTCTGCCCACCAATGTAGGATGTCAGAACACTGGGTCTCAGATCCAAGGTGATGAAAATGGTGTGGCTTTAGCTGCTCAGCAGACGTTTCCTGAAGTAGATATGCAGAAGGACCACAAGAAAGTAAAACCAGTACCACCAGTTGATGTTGGATGTCCAACCGAGACCGTATGGGACATAACAATACGCGAACAGGAAGCAGGTCAAGCACTTCCAATCGATACTGTAGTGTGTTTAATCCAAGGACTTGGTAACCACCCAGCAGTTGTAATTGAGCCAGGCGAAGACCCAATGGATGCTAATGTAAATACAAACCAGCCAAATGTAGCCAATTGTAATGCACCAGAACAGCAGCTTGCTCAAGTTACATCAGGAAATCCTCCTAACCCACTAGATATGGGTAGCTTCCTCTGTGCTACACTGATGTCTATGTAGAGTTAGATAAACAAAGAGGCCCCCCTTTTTTATCTTCGGCCTACCCTTGCTGCAGATGAGATAGCATAACCGGTCACCGGTAATCTTAGGCTAAATTATGGAATCATCGTTTTATATCCTTTAGATTGCTTGTAACATAAACCAAACAGTACAATAATACGCGGATCCGACATTGATCCGCTATTAGTTGAAGGATTGATCTCGAAGGTAGTTTAACGAATTGAAGTCAAGGATGATAAAGGCAAAGGTCTTAATGTCGGCGAGTAGTTGAATCTTCTACGTCTATGCCAGATGAGGTATAAGTGATTCAGACACTTTAGGCCATGGCACCGATCCAGATCGTCAATCCCTTCTAGAGAACAGTGACTAACCCCTAGAGAAGCAGGATAACATACGAATAGAGATTAATAGAAGCAAAAACGATACCACACCATACCATCAAATATCGAAATTGAGGACAGATGCTTCCAATTGTCGAACATTGATTTATGATCCATTAATATATTGTAACAAGCGGGTGAAAAGAAGCGTATGAAGCGAATAA
>CAZPXJ010000325.1:0-509 GCA_964590855.1 uncultured archaeon | reverse complement strand
CGGTTGACTAGTTCTATAGTAGTCTATTTGTCTATGCGGAATACATTTTTGGTGGTTGAAGTTGAAGCTAATAATTACTGAGACTTCATATGATTAAATATATAAAAACTAATCCTCAGTATGTGAATATAGAGAAGGCTAATCTGCTGTTTTTCAAAATAGTTGATGAAATGGTAGACGAACATGATTCGGTGAACCTTGGCAAAATGATGTCTTCTCCAGCCTTAAGATACAAAAGCAGGATATTTGCTTTCTATTATAATAATGAGATGATTTTTAGACTGGGAAAGGAATTTAATCTAGAAACATTCAGGCTGAGGGAATATTCCATACTGAACCCCTTTAAAAACAAAGCTCCAATGTACGATTGATTTCAGGTCCCGTTTGTTGAAAAGGAGAAAGCTTGTGGTATATGCTTTAAACAAGTTAATGAAAGATTCTCGATAGCTCGTCCGTTTGTTTGTTGTCAAATGCTTACCTACATAGTAGTTAGGGTTATTAACTAGATG
>CAZPXJ010000324.1:0-2178 GCA_964590855.1 uncultured archaeon | reverse complement strand
CCCTCAGATTATTCAATATTTGAGGGTAATCTATTGGAACTTACGGGTAATCTAACTCGCGAAGATAACGGAGAGCCAATACAATTTGTTGAAATAAATTTCTACATCTATATTTTTGAGAAAGATAATTCCCAAGGGGTTCAAGCTTGGATACCAACAAATGCAACACGTCTAGAGATTCTCAATGCTACCACTGATGCAAATGGATTCGCTAGTACTACTTTTGAAATTTCTGAAATTATTGATTTTGTTGTTATTGTTGGTAAGTTTGAAGGTGATGAATTTTTAAGTAGTTTAACTTATGAAGTAGAGGAAAGAATATACGCACTAAAACCTCCTGGATTACCCAGTTGGTTGCTATATACTATTATAGGTGGAAGTATAGCTCTAGCTGCTATTATCTCCTTTATTATCTATAAACTCACTCGTCCTAAATCTTTCGAGGAACTTATGTCTAAGGTTACACCTGAAGATATGGCACTTAATTTTTCTATCATGTCTCCTGGAGTGATCTTAACAATCTTTGATCAACGTAAAGGGCCTATCCCTCTGGTTGGGGATCATTCTCTGGAAATTGGCCGTTACATTGGTAGGATGCGTATAGGTATAGAAAACTTCTTACTCAAAATAGCTGATCAAGCTTATTCAAGTCTAGGTTTTGAAGAACATGATACTAGTAGAAGAGTTGGTTCTATTATCCTTCCAACAGAGAAAATGACCGGATTTGTTCATGGTATACAGATACCGAACAAGATGGCTAGAGGTGGGTTTGAAAATCTTTCTCTTATTGTTTTAGCAGATGGTGAGTATGGAACTCTTCTCTTAAACTATCAAGAACATATCTATCCAGAAATAGATGTTTTAGATAAAGCCTTGAAGGATAAGAAACAACTGAAGGAAATTGAAGAAATCATCAAAGCAATTCGAATAAAATCTGTACAGGTTATGCTTGCTGCTCAACAAATGGAAGAGCAACAATCTAGTGATTAATTCACCAGCCTTTATCGATAATTTATTATTGCTTTTTTTTCTTATAATCATAAAAGTTATATTAACACCATTATTAGAGGTTCAATTATGTCCTATCTATTCGATGAACTATCAGGTAAAGAAGGTGCTAAAGATACTGTAGAAGATAAGATTCTTCTCATGGGACTTCAAGCAGCTGGTAAAACCGCAATCAAAGATGTTGTCTTCTTCCAAAAACAACCTGATGAAGTAGATGACTACATGGCTACAGTTCACTATCAAAGACAATTCATCGATGAGGAACAAAAGAGTATGGTTATTGACTCTGGAGGACAAGAGAGTTACTGGAATGAAGCTGTAACTCATTTTAGACATCTAGTATTTTCTAATGTTAAACTTCTAGTATGGATTGTTGATGTAACCAAACCTGAATTATTCGAAGAATCAGAAAGGCGTTTCAGTTTTACTATTAGACAATATAAGAAAGAAAACCCTGATGGAAAAGTAACAGTTCTTTGTCACAAAGTCGATCTTGTTACTCCTGAAAAGATGATTGTCATTCATCAGCATATTAGAGATATGTTTAGTGAAAGTAAATATGAAGTAGATTTTGAGAATACTAGTATCTACTACCATGAAAGTTTGAGAGAATTAATATTTACAATAATGGAAGAAGCAGGAATTAATACCAAACGTTTCGAGCTGATTTCAGATCTTGGAAAGAAAGTCGAAGATAGTGAAGAATTCAAGAGTTATGTTATAGAACATCAAGAAGATCCAAGAGTTCAGCAACTACGTGATTACCTCAATCCTGAACCTGAAGCACTATTACCTTCATTTGGTAAACTGAGTATGCAAGTAGATTTGAAAGAATATGACATAGTTGAGATAGTTCTTGTAGATAAGAAAACAAACTCACCCATTGTTGGTGCTTCTTCTCAAGCTAATGTTAATGCTGAGAATTCTATGGAATATCTTATAGGTCTTCACGATTTCAAAAACAAGATTAAGGAAAATGGTGAAAGTTTTGACCCAACCGGGACAGTGATGACATCATCAACTGGTAAGGTCCATGCAATGATTTTCAGTTTAGAAGACAATTATCTTCTAATTACTTCTTTTACTCCTATAACTGAAGAGAGAAAAGAACTGCTCTATGAGCTCATACTTAGATTTGCTCAATCAACTGCAACAGCTGCACCACCAGCT
>CAZPXJ010000323.1:711-2184 GCA_964590855.1 uncultured archaeon | reverse complement strand
ACGATTTGGGAACCGTAAAAAAGGGAGCATGGAATGTGGTTGAAAGTTTTGGGGGGTCTTCAGGATTCACAACTGATTATTTCTATGTTGCTGGAACCGAATTGAGAATAACTTGGGTGACATACACTGGCGCAGACGAACCCATCTCTTTTAGTGTAGCTGTCTACAATGAGGGACAAAGTGAACCTCTAGAGTCTTTTATGAACCTTCAAGATCAAGGAACATTACTTCTTCAGAACGTTGAAAAAGGCAACTATTATTTGGACATATCTGAGAGTAACACAGATCAGTGGAGCATAACAGTGGAAACATGGATTCCGCCTGAATGATTTTTTTTACCTAGCGACTTTTTTGATCATATTTGAAATAAGAAAAATTGCCTATAGAATAATGGTTAATAGCTTGCTACTCCCTTCTTTTCAGTTGGATCATACCATTTCCAAAGTTGTTCAATAGCATCATCGGAGTAGCTCTGAACTTTAAGCATCTGTTTGAAAGATCGGATTGCCTTCATTATGGTATCTGGAAAGGTAATAAAACATTAAAAAGATTTGTTAATATGAAATTTGGATTCTGTATGCGTGTCCAGCATATCTACAGATAAGACGTCTATTTTCGAGGGAAAAGAAACAGAGCACGATTATTGAAATTAACTTGAAATGCGCGTGCATCTACTTACTAGTACATATTCGAGATTCTGAATCGATAAATATCCTGTACATGTTAGAAAGATGATGGTTAATAGAAATGGGTACGATTTTGAGGTGTAAAAGAGCTATTTCTCCCATTTTGGCAACATTACTGCTTATTGTTATTGTGGTAGCAGCGTCAATAGCTGCTTATGCCTGGGTTCAAAGTTCTACTCAAGCTCAGATGAGTACTGCTGGCGGTTTCATAATCATTGAAAATGTCCGTTTCTACGATACCAACCAAATTGACATAACAATACGAAACACGGGAACCTCCGACCTAAAAGTCGATACAATATATATTGACAATGTAGCACGCTCAGTTGAACAAAGCATAAAGGCAAAAGAATCAGCTACGGTAACTTTGGAAAACTCATGGATCAGTGGCATGAAATACAAGATAAAAGTAGCTAGTACCAGTGGTCTATATGCCGAAAGCTCTTACTCTACACCCTCAGGCTCTACAAAAGTATGGTATGATGATTCCTGGACAAAAAGAAAAGCAGTGACAATAGACAACAGTTTAAACGCTGATAATTTGGTAGAGTATCAAATCAGGGTCAATGTCCAATATGATTCGGACATGATCACCGATTTTTCTGACTTACGATTCACAGACAATGACAAACAGACATCAATTCCTTATTGGATTGAAAGCCATGTCCCATCAGACAATGCCATAGTGTGGATTAAGGTTCCGTCCATTTCAGCATCTTCTACAGAAACGATTTACATGTATTACGGAAACCCATCAGCTACTTCAGAAAGCAACCCAGATGACACA
>CAZPXJ010000323.1:0-701 GCA_964590855.1 uncultured archaeon | reverse complement strand
ATTTGACCTGTTTGTGAACTTCACTCTAGACGGGGTGACGAGTTACGGAGGCTCTCAAGATAGCAATCCAACACAATGGGAAATCGTCGACGATACCATTTTGAGGATGTGGGGAAATAACTGGAAAGCAACCATGAACACCCTAGATGTCGCTGGCGATGGAAGCCAAGCAATCTGTCTTGATTTCAAGAGCAATGGAACTCAGGCTGAAATAAATGGAGTAGGCTTAGACGACAACAACGACTTAAGCGATAATTGGTTCTACCGCATATATGGTACACAAAACTGGGGAATAAACGACCACTACGGCTACACCAGTGGAGGAGATTGGCAATCTTACACAATAATTTTAGACAATTTTAGTGGTGTTTTTGATAGGATGGTTTTTGCTAATGATGCTGATGTAAGTCAAGCTACGAACATATATTACAAGAATGTTAGGGTCTCACAATACACTCCTCAAGAACCTTCAATAGAAATGGGAATAGAAGAAACTGTCTAAATAGTTATTTTCGCTCGATGTAGGGTGTCCGTCTGGCTGCATCATGAAATAATTCTTCTTTAGAGGTGTAACTTAGTTGGTTGTTGTTTATCAATTCCTTAATGTGAGAAATCATTTCGAGCGAAAAAATCACATGATGATCTATAAGATATTTGATGGCATCTGAATACGTTTGTTTCTCCAGTTTCTCAGCTGTTTC
>CAZPXJ010000322.1:0-2188 GCA_964590855.1 uncultured archaeon | reverse complement strand
CAGCCATAATATAGAGAAAAAGGTATCTTCTTATTTCCTCTTCTTTTTTCTATGTTCCTATCATCTTGGCAGTGGAAATGAGGTCGATTTCCTCTGGAAAAAAAGAAAAAAAAAGTATTATTGATATTCTCTTGCTATTTGTGCTGGAAGTAGAGAGTATCTAGTATTTATATAGTCATCAGAAATGGTTTCCCAACCACTACCGATGGTTATTTCGTGGGTTACTGTTGTCCACCACATCCATGTGTTAATGAAGAGAATCTTAGATGTTACTCCAAAAGTCATATCGAAGACAATTCTGAAAGTAAAGTGTGCTCCACATTGCCTCATTGATTGTCCTTCATTGTTAAGTAATCCAAGCAGGAAATTGGCTGTGAAGTCTTTGTTTAGATTCTGTACATCTCTTCTATAATCAGCTTCAACAGATCCTAGAAACACTTCATTACCGGATACTTGTTTATTTCGAATGATTTCATGATTAATGTTGTCTGGTTGAGATATGGTTCCAATTACTCCTACACTTCCTTTAGCTTCTTCACCAATATTGAATCCTAATCCTGCAGTGAATTTCCAAGTCAAATCATATCCAGTACCGTAGGATGTAGCTCCGTAAACTATTTCTGGTGTGCTAATAAAGTCATATTCGTTACTCCAGTGATTGGTTCCGTAAACAGAAATCTTCGATTTCCTTAGTTGAAAGTAATCACCTGCAAACCAATTATGTATACCTTGTGAGTTATACCAAGTACTGATTGTAAATTCAGAGCAATCTGAAGCAGGATCATAAACAAATGCTCCAGGTGCGCTTACTCCAAAGGAGTATATTACTGACCAAGGAGACATAAGATTATAGTAGTTCATATGTAAGTCACTTACAGTTGTAGAAACTTCTCCTACATCTCTTTCAAGTTGGAAATTCTTCTCAAAAGCGCTATCAGAATACACTTGCTCGTATAGACTTTCAGCAATGAATTTTCTGTCTCCAACAGTAAATGTATGTATACACACTGTACCAAGTCGTACGGTGACATACCCTGTATCATAATTGCCATCAGCATCTGTTGTTACTTGATGTACATAATTACCATTTCTGTCATATATTCTTGCATATACAGTTAAATCATTCATAGCTGGGCTATAAATTGTCCCAGTAGCGAAGTTAAGAGACATAGGTATCATCATACCCATTCCTATATTGTCAATGGTTGTATTCTCAATAATATTTCCAAAGAATCTAACTGAAATTTGTTTGTCAATGTAAGATGTTTTCCCGTTATTCGATATTTTTGAAGCTGAGTAAGAAGTAGAATAGTAGCCTGATTTGGATAGGTCGACTGTATATGTTGTTATAGAAATGTATCTAAACTCAAATCTGCCATAACTGTTTGTTTTCATAGAATAGCTTGTTCCTCTTAAAGATACATCTACATCCTTAATAGCTGCACCAGTATACGAATCCTTTACATATCCATACAAGTTGAATGTAGTAGGTGGATCTGGAGTTGGATCATCAATTGGGATCCAAGCAATAGCATATGACTGTATTAAAAAAACAAATACAAAAGCTAAAGCAATAGAACCTATTATCAATTTTTTACTAGTTTTCATGTTTTTCACCTTGTTTTTATTTCATACATCTCAGCAGGACAATTTTGTCCTGTAGATTGTATCATGTTTATCGTAAAAATAGAATTTAAAACACGAATGTGCTGTTTATAAAAGCAACAAGAAAAAACAAAATATGAGTTAAAAGGGGAGAAAACTACAGTTAAACAGTAGGGTTATAATTTTGCGCCTTATCTTTAAATAGCTTTTAAATATCCGAAGGATTGTCTCTTCACACAATTTCCAGAAATTCAGAGAGTCTTAATTTCAGAGTAGCTGTTTATTCAATTCCTTCTCTAAGAATATCAAGTATTCCTTTATCTTCGAAGTCTCTATTATTTGAGTATTGTTAGTTGGTTGTATTTTCATTGAAAGTTGGTTGTAGGATATTAATTCTTCTGCTATATGCTTCCATTGAGAATAATAACTATACTCATTGTAATGTTCAAGTTCAACTAGTAGTTCCTTAGTTACTTCCCCAAATGTTAGAGAATCATGAGTACTTAGATAATAAACTGAAGCTACAAGTAAGGCAAAAATCCTATCATAACCTTCTGCTTTCTGAAGGTTTTTTAGGAAAGAT
>CAZPXJ010000321.1:0-2220 GCA_964590855.1 uncultured archaeon | reverse complement strand
CTCCTTTAGTGTTATTTTCCTACTTGAAATGATTTTGGCTAATTCAGATTGTATCTTTTTGTCATTTATAGAAAACAACTCCTCAGCTGCACTCGTGTAGATTGCAGAATTCATAATATAGTTAACTACATCTGAAGTCAAATCGAGTGTTTTTATGCGCCTTGTAATGTAACTAAGGCACTTGCCCATATTTTCTGCTAACTCGGAAGCCCCGCCCAATCCTAAATCAGAAACATATTTTTTAAAGGTTTGTGCTTCTTCTATAGGACAGAGATTTTTCCTCTGATTATTTTCTATTAAGGAAAGCTCAAAAGCGTCCTTACCATCTAACTCTACTATTTGACAAGGAATCTTTCTCAAACCCTTTGATTTACATGCGTAGTACCTTCTGTTCCCTGCGACATTTTCGTGCATTCTTTCATTTTTGATTCTTACAAAAATTGCGTTGAGAAGACCGTTTCGTTGAATTGACTTAAGCCAGATCATCAATTTTTTCTCTTGATCCAGTTATAATGGGATATGGAGATTCTATTATTTGGGATAAATTTAAGTCATCAATTATTCCCTCTGGTGAAGTAGAATTTGAAATCTGTCTCAACATTTCCTGAAAAGTGAGAAGTTAGATTCCTATTTACATATTTTGATAGGATATATCATCGTGATAGGTCGCCATCAGAAAATAATTAAGGAAGCTATATACAAAAATGTCACAAACAAAGTTCCCAGTTCATGGTTATTATTAACAATGATAAGCAGCAAACTAGATAAATAAAATATATAAACTATAATTTATCTAAAGTTAAAGAACTACTTTTGTACGAGTATTTGCTAGTAACGAAAAGAAATGGTTATGTGGGAAAAAGATAAGGCTAAGAGCTCACAAAACATTAGGAAAAAAGATGGAAAGTATACGGACTATGTATTCTGGGGTTTACTAGGCGCGTGTCAATTAAGCCTCAATATTTCTCGGCACAAATTCTTTGCGGTACCGCACTGATATCCACTGTGTTTCTCGAGCTTTCAAAGATATAATTCCCAGATATTCAGCATATTCGTTACCAATGCGTTTTTGGATTGGACTATGATTAAAGGATCTAATTAAGGTTTATGATAGTTTTCATAGCTTTTTCTTTTCTTTGATTAGCAGATCTATTTGTGTATGGAGCATATTCTTATGCTGCATAAGAATTTCATACATAATCCAGTTGTCCTCTACTGCCTCCATTATGTCAGCAAGTTTACTCATTGCGATTCTGAGGGCAACAATAGACTTATCCAAACATCGCTGTGCTATTCTGTCAAGTTGAGAGATATCTTCTGAAGAACGAATAAAATCGATTACATCACTAGTATCATAAACGGACTCATCATGGGCACTTATCAATTCACGTACTTGTTTAGTTGACAAACGCTTCTTTGAAATCAGATCTGCTAATTTCGATTGCCTGTTATGATTATGAAGGGGTAATAGTTCTTCTGCTGCGGAAACACTCAAGTACGAAGATAAAACCTTCTCTAATACCTCTTTTGGCAAATCCAAAAGTCTCAACCGTCTATCGACATAGCTTACACTCTTTCCAATTTTTGCAGCCAGGTCTGATGCTCCTCCCCAACCAAATTCTGATACATATTTCTTGAATGCTTGTCCTTCTTCTAAGGCGGTCAATGTTCTTCGTTGTATATTTTCAACTAGCGAAATCTCAAAGGCCTCTCTGTCATCAAGTTCGACTATATGACACAAGATCTTACGCCAACCCAGAGCTTTACACGCAAGATACCGTCTATTGCCTGCAACTATTTCAAAATGTTCTTCCTTTGTTCTGACTGTAATTGGATGCAACAATCCTTTTTCTCGTATTGAAGCAGTAAGGTCAATTATTCTCGAGACAGTAGAAGGATAAAATCCAGGAGAACTTTTCAAGTCACAGATGTCTAGCTCCTGAATTATGCCTAACAATAGGTTAGAAGTTGACGATAATTTTGACAATCACATATAAGGAAAGATTAAATATATTTAACCTTATTGAGAGACTGTTGCGTGGATTTGCAAAGGATTGAGTTTTGAGATATATCTCGATTCGCCTTTACTTATAGACAACGCTTTGGGTCACCGCAATAGCCCAATATATGAGCCGAGACTATTTAGCATGATGTATACTAAGTCAAACAGATAGAAAGATCCAAACACGAAAAATAGAAATATAGAAGTTTCAGGCTACA
>CAZPXJ010000320.1:0-2234 GCA_964590855.1 uncultured archaeon | reverse complement strand
GAATCATTCTCGAGGAATGTATGAATTGGATTTACAAAGCTATTAAATCAGAAAAAGATTAAAAGGAAATTAATTTTTCCTTCTTCTTATTTTCACAATTACTATAAAAGTACTAAATAATATTAGAGCTGGCAAAAGAGAAAAGATTCCCTCAGTTGTACAGGTTTTTTCTGTTAGAAGTTTGTTGGCTAAATCACCAATTTTACCAAATAATTCTTCTTCGTGAGGTAAATACTCTTGATTTAAAAACAAGACTACTCCTATTGTTTGTCTTATATATATTCTCACACAGAATCCTGCCCAAGGTCCGCCCCCATGACCTTCATAATCGCTGAAAGAACTATAATGTTGTCTTACTCGCCAGCCTAGAGCCCATTTTGCAGTTTCTATCTCAGTGTGCATTATTTCAATTGAAGTTACATTAAGAATTCTTATTCCATTATATTCTCCTTGATTGAGATGAGCTAACATAAATTTGGACATATCCTCAACAGTCGAGAAGTACCCACCTCCTCCCGGATCATTATATGTTTTAAGATATGGAGTTATCTGATTAGTGCTAGAGCTTTGATTCCATTGGTAACCAACAGCTAATTTGTCTGGAGAATAATCTTCAGGAAATGGTTTGGTGTTGAGCATACCTAAGGGGAGAAGGATGTTGTTCTCGACATAATCAAAGTAAGGTTGACCAGTTATGTTTTCAATTATAACTGTTAAAATATCAAAAGCTACATCAGTATAAACAGCATTAGTTCCAGGTTCCCAAGTATACCAATTGTCCGTAGAGTAAATTGAACCATTTACATTTAGAAACTCATATAGAATATCAGGAAAAGAATAAGCTCCAGAGTCTAAAGGCATCCAATAAGTGTCCCAAGAATCCTCGTCACTGACAATAGCTGATCGATGAGCAAGCAAATGCTTTATTGTAATGGGAGTGTCAGGAAAATAAGGACTCCTTATAGTGTAATTGAGATAGTTATTAATATCGTCATCTAAACCAAGTAAACCTTGTTCATATAATTGCAGGATAGCAACACCTGTAAACATCTTGCAAGCAGAGGCCATATAATAGGCAATATCTGTGCCACTTTGTTCTCCGAAACCTTTGGTATAAAATACTTCTGTGCCATTTAAAACGCTAAAAGCTACTGATTTAATGTGATAATTTGTCATATGAGTTGTCAAAAAAGTTTCAAAACTGTCTCCATAAATATCAGATGGAACCCAAATACAGTCAGATGCAGTCGCTGAAGGTAGAATTAGAATTAGTAACACTGCTGAAAAAAGAATTGTGTTTTTCATTTTTTGCATTTAATCACCATAATGTTGATAGGTCAACATTATAGTAAAAATAGTTAATAATTAGCTCAAGACTATTTTTATACTAAATTGATACCAATAGTAAACAATCAGAAAAAGAGAAAAAAAAGAGGTTAGAGAGGGTTAAAAACCAAAGGATACAAATCCAAATTACCGCCTGAAATCCAATATGGTCCTACTCCACTATAGTCAGACCAAAAGTTGCCTTCTAAGAGCGCTATATCATACCATCTATTGTTTTGTCCCCAATCACTAGCTTGAGTTGGTGAAGTAGTTGTGGATAGGTTATTGTCTATGAAAGCATTATGGTGTATAGTAATATTTGCAGTTCCTTCATTAGTATATATACCCACATTTTTATTTAATTTTAAGAGATTAAATTTAATTGTAAAATTATAGGAATCTTCAATTCCAATACCTACTTTTCCACTGTTTATAAATGAATTATTCAGTAGTAAGAAATCAGAACTATTTCTAATTATAAGAGTATCATCATCAAAACTAGAACAAGTTGTCTTTAAGATAGTACAATTAGAAGAATACTCAATGAGTATTCCAAAAATCGAATTCTGCAAGTAAGAACCAGTATAATTACCTTTTCCTACTATAGAGTTGCTTTTCAAAATACATCCCGTAGAATATTGGATGATGATTCCTGTATATGATGCATCTGATATTGTATTGTTTTCTAAAGTTATTTCACTACAAAATCCTAACATTAAACCATTAGTTACACCTTCCATCTGTTGATTGCTTACAACTACATTACTACAATTGAACAAATATAGTTGTGCAAAAATAGGAGATGTAAATGATAGATTTTCAGTGTCGATATAGTATCCTATTAACTTTCCATCAATAGTGTTATTTACTATCGTATTAGTCTGCCATACACTCAACTCCAAGGAATG
>CAZPXJ010000319.1:0-2236 GCA_964590855.1 uncultured archaeon | reverse complement strand
CGTATGATTTTATTATGGGTCTCGAAAAGGGATTTGATACCGTTGTAGGAGAAAGAGGTGTAACTCTATCAGGTGGACAAAAACAAAGAATAGCTATCGCTAGAGCATTGTTAATTAATCCTTCTATTCTGATTTTAGATGATGCTAGTAGTGCCATAGATGCGGAGACTGAACGAAAGATTCAAACTGCTATTGCTAATGTTCTTAAGAACAGAACAACTTTCATTATTACACATCGCTTAGCGACCATCAAGAATGCTGATTTAATCATGGTTCTTAGAAATGGACAACTGGTAGATTCTGGATCGCATGATGAACTAATATTAAGAAATATCGATTATAGAAGACTGTTTGAAAGGTTTTCAGAATTACCACCAATGCAAGTTGTGGAGGGTGCCTAAAATGATGCGAAGAGCTACAGGACCAACAGAAGAACAATATGATAGAAAGTATTCAGATATGGTTCTTCTTCGTCGTTTCTTCAAGTATTTAGGACCCTATAAAATAATGCTCATCAGTATAATCTTTGGTATTCTGATTTCAGCTGTAGTGACAATCTTTCCTCCTATAATGGTTCAGAATGCTTTTGATGCTCTAGAAATAAATTCAGCTTGGACCGTTGTGTTCCCCTATGCACTAGGATACGTACTACTTTCTCTGATTTTATGGATACTACAGGTAGTACTAGGAATACTAGTTACTATAATCACCCAAAAAGTAATCAAGCAGATACAAATTGACACTTATATCAGCCTACAAGCACATGATATGAAGTTCTTCGATACAAATGCGACAGGAAGGATAATGAGCAGAATCACTAATGATTCACAAGAACTAGCAGATATGTTAAATGTTATAACACAATTCATATCCAACATACTTGTTCTTGTAACAGTACTTGTATGGATGGCTGTAGTTAACTGGAGATTGACTCTAGTCACTCTAGCCATGGCTCCTTTCGTTTTTATTGTTGCTTTCATATTCAAAAGAATAACAAGGTTAACTACAGGAAACTGGAGAGCTGCTATAGGCGAAGTGAATGCTTCATTCCAAGAAAGTGTATCAGGAATCTCTGTAGCAAAAGCTTTTGGAAGGGAGAAGAAATCCAAAGAAGAATTTACTGTAATTAACAATCAGACTTTCTATTATGCCAAAAAACGTGCGTTTGCAGTAATGGGAATATGGCCTCTTATGGATGGCTTAAGTGTGCTTGGATATTTTGGAATAACCCTTTACGGTAGTTCTCTTATCTTTGGAGAATTAGCTGTTCCCTCAACAATTTTATTGTTTTTATTATTGTTAAACAGATTCCTTTATCCCCTGCTAAGAGTCGCATCTCAATTCTCAACAATTCAAAGTGGTTTCGCAGCAATGGAGAGAATATTTAGTATAGTGGATGCTAAAAAAGAAATTAGCAACCCAGAAAATCCGATAACCAAGGAGATAACAGGTCAAATAAGTTTTGAACATGTCAATCATCAATATATTCCAGGAGAGCAAGTACTGAATGATATCAACCTGAACATCAAGTCTGGTGAATCGATTGCTGTTGTTGGCCATACAGGAGCGGGTAAAAGTACTATAGCATCTTTATTGATGAGGTTCTATGATATATCGAAAGGCTCAATCAAACTCAATGGAGTAGATATTCGTGATTATGATATGTATGATGTCCGTTCACAAATTGGGTTGGTAAGTCAAGATGTTTTTCTATTTAGTGGAACAGTATTGGAAAATATCCGATACGGCAAGCCAGAAGCAACAGTTGAGGAGGTAAACAAAGTCATAGATATCGTTGCGGCTCAGGAGTTTATTGATGCCCTTCCAGATGGGTTGAATACCGAATTAGGTGAACGAGGAAAAGGACTCTCTTCAGGCCAGAGACAAATGATTTCTTTTGCAAGAACACTATTAGCAGATCCAAAGATACTCATACTTGACGAAGCTACAGCTGCTGTTGATGCATATACAGAATGGAAGATACAAGAAGCTTTAGATAAACTGTTAGCAGATAGAACTTCAATAGTTATTGCACATCGATTGACAACAATAAAGAATTCAGATAGGATTCTCGTTATGGATCAAGGAAGGATAGTTGAAGAAGGTAACCATGATACTTTGATGAAGAAGGGTGGTTTATATTCTGAACTTTATGAAACTTACTTCAAACATCAATCAGCTGAATGGATATCTGAAATAAGTGAAGTATTTACTGATTAGTCTATTAAAATCCCCC
>CAZPXJ010000318.1:0-2241 GCA_964590855.1 uncultured archaeon | reverse complement strand
ATCCATAAATCAATTGCTTTTTCTAACGCTCTGCTGATATTTCCTTTTCTAACTCCTACGTGGCGAGCAACTACTTTTCTGAACCTTCCTTCGGTCTCGTCGCTAATTACGACATTCATTTTGCCCATAATAGAAATACTTACATTCGAGAATATAAAGTCCTGACGTCTTTCTTAGTATTTTTGGCAGTACCCTGAATGGTTCTATATCTTCCATTTTCTCTCTATATCTTCTTTATTCTATTGTTTTAAAAATCCCATTAATATGAATCGTCATTTACTTTTTATCCTTAATTCACCGTACTATAATCGGTACTAAAAACCATGAACCTTAATTTCTCCATATGAAAAATTCATCCTTTCTAACTACAGTATCGATTAATCTTGATAAGAACTTGCTTTTTAATAGTGCCTTTTGGTGTCTCACAATTATTGTTTTTCGTTTACTCCTGGAAAAGGCAATACATAGCCTTGGAATATTCATAAATCCAGTTCTTTAATAGTCTAGACTATTATTAGACCTGATCATAGGCGAGGCGCTGCCGTCAAGACCGGTTTTCTTAGGATAAAACAGTGTTTAGTTATAGGTAACGATATAGCGTATTATTTTAGACCTAGCTACCTCTTGGATCATATTATTTGAACGTTGCATTGTACTATATGAATACATAGCAGGCAAAAGTGGTCATGACCTGTACTAGTTCTATATCCAAGACGAAACTGCTATTGCTAGACAAAGAAATATGATAACTTTGACAACTTCATCAGGTTCACCCATCCGTCATAGTGAGTACCTCATTTTGACCCTGCAAATCAATGACTTTCGCTGGACGAAGATGACGACGTCTATCCCACCAAATAGTCTGATCTACAAAATTCAATAAAATAGTATTTACGTTTAGATTATTGGTTGATTAGTTTTTGTTTTTTCCCAGATATGGGCTATTATCTCAGAAACAGTCTGTTCTAAAGAACCATTAAACTTTTTATGCCATAATTTAGCTATATAATCTCCTGGGCTATTTTTGTTTTCTATCCGTTTTTCTAATATGTTTAAAAACTCTTCCTTTAAACCAAGATCCGCTAGGCCTTTCTTAGCGAAGTCAATTTGGCTTCTTATTGTATCTATAATATTAAAATGACTTTGAGCATTGTAACCTGATCTAATAACAGTCATTCTCTCTTCTCTTAAAGCTGATAATGGTCGTAATTGTCTTTCTTCGTTAATCGCTCTATATAAATATCCAATAAAATATTCGATCATTGAAAGTAATGATTTAGGAGTTGGTTGCACTGACATTACCCTTGTTTCAATTCGATAAAAATTAGAGTTCAGCCTAATGCGTGCATCATCATGTCTTTCCTTCTCAAGTTCAAAATAATCTTTTGCAATTACAGGTTTCCTTGATATTATATAGTCAATATAATCTTCTACACCATCTAAATATTTTGAAATAGATGGAAATCCAGAATTCTGTGCTTCTGATTGATCATAAAGGTAAATTCGTGGTTCATGAAAAGAGAATATCTTGCCAGCAAATAGTCTACTATTAGCTCCCAGTAGTATAGCTGATGGAATTATGTTTAATATATGATTGAACATGAGAGCAGTATGAGCTGGGTTTTGACCCTGTAGATGAAGATGAAAGCCTTGTATTGCAGTAGCTATCTGTAAAGCTCTTATTTTTAGTCCATCAATTTCAACATCAGGAATTTTACTTTGCCATTTTGCCAGCTTTTTGTATCGTGGTTTATTTGTAATCAATTCTTCTCTTAAAATCTGTGGTGAAGGATTGGCACCTAAGAATACAGGGTATACCATCTCTCTGTCGTTGTATACTTTTTGAACCGTTTTATCAAGATAATCTATGAATTGTTCAAATAATATATTAAGTTCAAAGATGTTCTCCATCTTCGTCGGCGGAGTTCTGAATTCAAATTGACACGAACCGTACTCATCATCGACCTGATATTCTGCTTCTTTTAGTTTTTCTATTAATGGCAGTGCATTAATTACTCTTGCCTGGCTATCAACCAGACATATTTCAATTTCAATTCCTATTCTAAATTGTTCATCATATTTTTTAGAATCAGTTCGAATCCTTTGTTTTAGAGCATCGGCTTGCTTATTTATCTTAGGATTTGGATCATATTGATTATAAGAATCATTATTTGAATGGTAAAAACTTGGTACCACTTGACTTACATCAATCATAAACATGCTTCTTTATAACTTTACAAA
>CAZPXJ010000317.1:0-2246 GCA_964590855.1 uncultured archaeon | reverse complement strand
CCCAGATGCTGTCGAAATTCATGAATTCTGAATTCGTTAAATCGTAATCCATTATTAGCTTGTAGAATTCTGCAAAAATACAATCACAACATTTCTCATCCTTGAATTCGGGAATTATTGGTTCGATGCATATTCGAATATGAAGGAATCGTAACAATAACCATCAAAATGAAGGTGTTTTAGTCATGTTCTCAGAAAAAAATCCATAGCCCATGCTATTCATCGATAGACATTTGATGATACATTCATGGGGAATTTCAGACAACAGAAGTCATTTTTCTAATATTTTGGTCTTGACCAAGTCGTTTTGCCGTCATCGCCACAAGCAACATCCAATTCAAACAAAGATAGATATTTTTCACAAGTGAAACATCTTTTCGAAGCTTTGGGCGTTCGAAGGGTAAGCAATTCTTCAAACGAGAAAATACTCTTTCGACCGATACTCGCATGCCTTTGGTCAGGCGATATTGTACCATCTTTACCAATGCAGATTCCTTCTTCGAACAGATTTTCACACCGAAATTTGTAATCTGTTTCTGTGGGATATATTTCAATGCATCTTCAATGCTATTGATCTGATTAGCAAATTTATCGAATACTCCATTAACCATTTGTTTCATGGTTTTCAAGAATTTGCTGGTTCTGGGATTCGTGTCTACTATCATTTTCCCTTTGATCATGCCATTGACCACTTCTATATCATCTGAAAAATCATATCCTGCATCACCTAACACTCGGTGCACTTCTTGAAGATCAATTGATGTTGCGTTTTCCATCAGCGGGATGATTTGGGTCATATCCGAAATGTTGCCCGAGGTAATGATTACAGCAACAGGCAATTCAGATTCACAATCAATCAGCAAATGACACTTGTATCCATAGAAATAATCCACATGAAACCCATGTTGTGCGAGGTGTAAAACACTCTCTTCAGTATAGCTATTTGATGCTGGAAATGGGTTTCTATTCATTGTACTGAATTTATTCGACCATGCAAATATATGGGTTGCATCCATCGCAAGGTACTTACCGGAAATTACGTTTTTACGTCGCAGATGTGAAACAAGTTGTTTGAAGAGTTCCTCAACATCTGCAATGGAAAGTGAGAGAAAATAATTGTTCAGTGTTGTGTAATGGAGGTCCTCGTGCTCTTTTATTCCCGCAATGGTTCGATACCTTGGTATGTGTTTTATCTGCCGATCCAGTTGTCTCCAAGGACTGCCAAGATGTACTTTGAGGAATCCGATCATCAAATTACGATAGGACATGGAATCTGGAATGATCTCTTTCAGGCTGTCACTGACATCTTCAAGGAGTATTTCGCTATCGGAAGAATCACACTCTGTGGAAGTTACAATGGTTGAGTCAACAATACGATTCTTCAATTGGAGCTTTTTCTTCGACACGTAGAAATAGACCTTCTGACCATCAATGATCTCAAAGGTGTATTGTTCTAATGTTTCGATTTGTGATAATGGCCTGTAACATTCTCGATTACAAAATTCATTCGCTTCCTTCGCCGTAAGCCCTGTAGGTCTGATGCGAATGAGGTATTTCAAGGTTGAAAGGATGTTTCCTTGCAGGTGGAAGGTGATGCCAGATCGAGATCGATAAAATCCATTCCTATCACAACGATCTTTCAGGAATTTCTTGGAAATGAAATGAGCCTTATTATGAGTTAAAGAAGGGACAATTTTCCCTTGGAAGTAGGTTGGCATGTAGTTCCGATTCTTTGACTCAATAGCATTGAAAAATGCTTTTCGCGAGTAGATTCCATGAGTGTTGATTTTCCGCAAAAGTCTTTTATATTCGAGTGGTGTTCTGTCACTGTGTAGTAGCATACACGGACACTGGGCAAGTGATATTTATATATCACCCCAGTGCTCCACCAATTGTAGTCTTGCAGTGCTTCTACAAGCTACCCATGGCTAAGTTTCTAGATACTTCTGGTGTAACGTATCACCTTGAGAATTTAATAAAAACTGCAAAAAAACAATTGGTATTAATCAGTCCATTTCTTAAGATGAATGATCGGATTAAGGAGCTGATCTCAGATAAAAATCGTATGAAGATCGATGTCAGGATAGTGTATGGAAAAAGTGAGCTCCAACCTGAAGAAATTGAGTGGATCGAAAAGTTAGAATTCATCAGGTCAAGTTTCTGTAAGAATCTTCATGCAAAATGCTATCTGAATGAGGAAGAAGCTATTGTGACATCAATGAATCTTTATGAATTCTCCCAGCAGA
>CAZPXJ010000316.1:0-2249 GCA_964590855.1 uncultured archaeon | reverse complement strand
CGACATACTTTGTTTCCATTCCCCATGGAGGATAGGATTTGCCAATTCCGTACCTGAACCAATGGCACAATACGATAGGTTAAATTCATTATCTATTCTTCCCAATGAATCGATAACATGCAAGTCAGGTCTACTAGGCCTATTGATTAATCTAGCAATCATTACTTTCAGCTGAAAAATTTCTCCACTTCTTATTTTTCTAAAAAAATGCATGAGATCTTTGATCTTGTCAAGAAGATTAGTATCAGTATACTTTTCAGGTGAATCACGTAGCATAACTACCTGGCCCACTATACACATTCTAAAGAGGTTGATCATGTCTAGTGAACCAGCGCATCCGAAGAGTACATTTGTCAGTTCTCCATATAATTTCTGTTCGTGACCAAGGAATGTACCTTCTGTACCGATAATTTTGGTATCTGCGATTATTGCAACACCGTCATAACACTTACCACCGATAATCAGTGTCAACTTTAAGATATTGACTATTAATTTGCTATGTTGACACTATTAACCTTACAGTTAAGGCATCAGTGATTTAAACATATAATAATAAAGCTGCTAGAGTTCCACCAATAGCAATAGCACTGAAAAGGCTGTCTAACCTGCATCAGTGAACTTATCGCAGATCTGCGTACTCACATCCTATAATGAATGCCTTGTATATGGCATATGTCTAATTTCGTTTTTGAACCCTACTCTCATCAAAGATGCATTCTTTATATCTACTTTGAGAGAAATCACCGTTCTGTCCATCATCATAGCCATTATACCAGTATTCAACAGCTCCGGGTACGTCTGCATATTCAGTGAACTAGTCAGTTTGTGGTATATCATCATTGTATTCTACACCCCTCATCGTTGCATGTGTATATTTTAGTTTCCTGTGATACTGCCAAAACAATTGTTATCATTGTTATTATTCGCACAATGTCAGTTCCCCAAAGCTGCAGCTGCAACCCAACCTCAGGCCCGTAAAGAGAGCAAAGTTTTGATTAAATCAAAACTTACTGCAAGTCATTTGTATCTCTATAACTGTTCAATCTAAGGCTCCACTGTGAGAACATAGTTTGTTCTTGAAGCAAAGTTGTATTCTGGTTGAACAGGATTTAGAACACTTTGTTCAAGTACCAAAGTGTGTTCTCTAGGTGGTAAGGGCTCCAAGAATGCAAAGAACCCATGGCAGGGAATGTCCCAGATGGGCTTTGAAAAGCATTATCTTCTGCTACTGTCATGTTAAAGACATCACTTGTAGCTCCATACTGATCCAGATTTTGCAGCTGTCTTCCATCAAGGGTTGCGCTCACAACTCCAAACTCCTGTCCTTCTTTTGAACATTCACGTAATCCCTCTTCAGTCTTGAGTTTTGGATCTGTATTATCATCCCAGCAGCTTCCAGTTATGAGTGGAGCTAAAGTCGCCTTCCCGGCAGGCACTGTACAGTTCCTCTGTTCTTCGCCACTCAGATTATCTGGCAAGTTCTGGCAAGTAATATACAGGATCATTTTGGTCATGATCTAGATTGCATCGCTCAGGACTGAAATTGTCTCTGAGATGTCCTTCAGTCCTGCAGGCTTTTGTTCCAATAGAAAAGTGGCAGCCAAATTTGGAGGAACCTAGTGTATCCAAAGAACGGAACACAAACAGTTGTCAAAAATGCAGCTGATGGTTCGAGCCACATTGAATGGAAGCTGGATACACGACCACAGGTATAGAGGAGCAGACCAAAAAGGATTGTAAGAAAAAAATAAGAGTTAGGTCTTGGGATCCGGATCATGTTCGTAAATCCGGATCATGTTCGTAAACGTTGTGTTAATCAATATTTCAGAATACGATTTCTAAATTCAACTTCGAACTATTTACCATTATCTATAATTCCCATTGCTTTCTGAAGATCAAAGGAGTCGGTGCTGACATCTTGACCGGATGATGTAGTATTGAATAACCTGTAGGATTCGATCTCGTGCTCTAGTAGCAGATGTCTGGTGGCAGACTCTACTAGATAGAATCGACAGATATGTCTCGCTCGATGAAAGGTACCGCCTGAAATTTGCGGCATTATCAACAAGATAACTGTACCTGATTAGATGTATCTTTAACTAGGATGCTCCCGTATAGAGCATGAGCAAGAGGTGCATTCCACAGCCGGAACCCCTGAATCCCGACGTAAACCTAAGACGACTGTTTGTAGTATTTGTGGGAAAGATTTTGAATCTGAAGAAACATTGAATACCCACAAAAAAATGGAA
>CAZPXJ010000315.1:0-2264 GCA_964590855.1 uncultured archaeon | reverse complement strand
ACTTTCCTCTTCTACCAGTTACTTTTCCATATTGATTAGTCTTTTTATTAAATACAACATCACCAACAGAAGGTTCCCAAGGTTGAGATTCTCCTTGTCCCTCTCCTTCTTGCGGCTCACCTTTTTCACCTTCACCCGATTCACTCTTTTGTTTTTCTTGAGCGTTTTTGTCCCTTTCAACCATCCATCGATATAGAGCTTCAGTTATTTTGTTTCCCTTATATTGATCGTTCTTATCTTTTCCCCAATCTTTATCAACAGAGTTGTACTCTGGTTTTTCTTCGATAAACCAAGCACCTTTAATAACCTTTGAAGGCATTCCACCAAAACCGCCATCAGTTATACAATCAGCATTGATAAGAGCATCAGCTGCAATGTTGGCTATTTTGTGTAGTCTTGGAGTTGTAGCACCTGCGGCTGCTCCTCTTTTACCATGCGATCTAAATATGTGATAGATTTCATGTTGAAGTAGAAAATTGAGTTCAGGTTGAGATAAACTTTTTATAAACAGAGGATTATAGTAAAATTTAATTCTACCTTGATGAGGCGAGACACCAGCAGTCTTTATAGATGGATCAGGGACATAATCAGTGTAAGCTCGCCCAAGTAGCCGAGCTACAAAAGGTTCATTATAGACAAGTTTAGTGAGAAGTCTAGCAATTTCATCTGGGACTTCACCGCCTTCTTGTTCATAAAGAATTTCTTCAGTTAATCGCTCCAGAAATTTCATTACTCACCCATTTTTTCGAATAGTTTTTTAAGAGCTTTTTCAAGATGATTCTTACTCTCTTCTCTCTTTGCCTTTTCGATTTTTAATTTTTTCAAATTCATTGCTGGAATGAGTGCCTGCAAATTTCTAATAATAAGATAGTTTTTCAAGTCCTGTCCGGACAGATTAGCACTAACATATTTTGGAGGCGCTCCAGTAACAAGCCTTCCTTTTTCAGCTAAAGCTAATGCTTGTTTGAGAGCTTCAGGATTTTTATCTTTGGCTTCATCTTGAGCTGCTTCAGATACTTCCATCCAAGCTTTACTAAATACATCAGAGTTTTTAATCAAAAAAGATAGAACTTCATCTAAGAATTCATTCTGAATTTTAGGCTTCTTCTTCTCTCCCTCTTCCTCTCCTTCTGCTTGTGGACCAAGACTGCTATATTCAGCTAAATTTTTAGCTATACTACCAGCAACATCCATTTTAAGTTTTGAGTCTTTAATAAAGTTGTGGATATTAACTGCAGCCCAAACAGCTACATCACCAGCTACATCTTCAGACATCTTAACTTCTTGTTTATCAAGAAATTTTTCAAATGCAGCTTTAGTTTTAAATTTATTGAGAAGATCAGGGATCATAAGAGTAAATTCATTAGCAAGCTTAGGCTCTGGCTTTGGCTTGTCTCCTCTTAAGTTTGTCCAATTTGTTAGAACATCCTCAACACTCACATTAGACACTTCTTCTTTAGTCTTTTGAAAGTGAGTAAACATGTCAGTAATGACATCAGCTGGAGCAGATCCAAGAGTTGTCCTTGCAATATCTCCAAGATATCGTTTATTGATCTGATTTACATGCAAATAGTATGCTGGAGCAGATGGGAAATCTGCTTTTTTGTAATTTTTTTCGTACCAACTCTTATCTTTATTTCCAACAAGTTCATCTTCTTCCCAATCACGAAGAGCTGCAACTTTCATATTTCTAGAAAGGATAGAAAGAGTTCTGGGGGTTAATGTTGCTTTAGCATCTGGATTAAATTGAGAGAGAGGAACTTTCCATTTATCAGTCCCTTGCTCTTTCGTAGTTCTATAAATAAAGTTTGCTATAACTGAAGGATCACCACCCATATTATAATCACCCATCATTTCATCTTCAGTTTCACCATATTCAGCTCTTGATATCCAATCATATGTTAATAATACTTTTCTATCAAATCTATCCCAAGTTGCTGAATCCATTTCTGCTACTGGAACATCATCACCATCATCGGTATCTCCACCAATATTTCCAGATGCAACTACCAATGTCTTAAGAGGTAAATGATATTGATTTCCAATATTACCTGTGAGACAAAGATTCATAACTGCGCCCATTTTTTCACTATCTCTATTAAATTCATCCATGAACAATATCCAGTTGCCTGGATCTTTAGAAGGAGGCAATAAATCTGATTGTACAATTTTAACTGCTGCACTCTCTTGTTCTTTAGATAATTTCTTTTGCTCTTCAGGAGATAGTTTACTAGCGCCTTTTGAGGGAGATAAAACTTTTGTTA
>CAZPXJ010000314.1:0-2264 GCA_964590855.1 uncultured archaeon | reverse complement strand
CACCCCAATGCAAGTCTTGCAGTGCTCCTTCCGCATCAGTTTCTACTGCTACTCCTAGGTATTTTTCATAAAACTCATTCCAAACACCGGGTATCTCTGAAATCTCTATCTTGTCTTCAAAGAGGGCTCTTTCAATCTCAAACCGGATGATGATATGCATGGTGTAAGTTAGTTCGTCACTAGTGACTCGAATGGGACTCGCTTTCACCTTGTTAATAGCACGAGTAAAATCTTCTGTCGAAATATCTGAAAACTTATCATTCGTAACATCATTTAGAATAGGTAAAAGGTATTCAACAAACTCTGGAGATCGTCCAACCATATTCTCCAAGAATCTAGACTGAGACTCGTGCACAGCAAACCCTCCTGACATCCCAATAGGTTGATACTTCCACACTCTATTGAGGTTCAATTCATATTGGGCATGTCCCGCTTCGTGAAGGAATGCAGTGCATGAATCGAAGAAGTCATTCTCTTTGTAATGCAAAGTAATACGCACGTCATCGTATGATCCTATTGTAAGGGGATGAACAGACTCTCCCAACTTACCTCTTGCATTTTCAGGGTCTAGATCATAACCCACAAAATTGGCAAGCCTCTTCATCAGAATAATTTGGGTATTCTTTTCTACTTCTCTCGACAAGAAATCTGTTTTTACATCTTCAGATAGTCCTGTGAATTTCTTTATCATCCCTGGAAGGATCCTTTTCATATCATCGAAAACATCAGAATAATACGACTCTCTCATTCCTGCTTGAAACAGATCAATGTGTACATCAAAGGGTGATGATACTCCAATGACATCCATTAGATATTCACCAATCTCATGCATGATTGAATACATCTTTTTAAAATCCGGTTCAAATAATGACCAATCACTCTTAGCTAGCGCTTTCTCACGCGCATTGTTTGTAATGGTTCTCTGTTTCATCCACCTCCCAATAAACTCCTCAGGAAGACACGTATCAATATCATAATCTCTTCGCATAAGGTAGACATTACGTTTCTGGTTTTCGGAGAGTGTATCATAATTCGAATCATTTTCTATTTTTGTCAGGAGGTTATTGAACTCCTTATCAGTTTGCATTCTATGAAGCAATTTTTGAAACTCTGCTCCCTGTTCAGCTCGCTGTGACACCGCACCTGATGGTAGAGAGGTGTATGTGTCCCAAGATATCACTCCATTAATCGATCCAAGAATGGCTAGCTCCCTATATTTCTCAAGTAACTTCTCATACGCTTCCAATTTACGAACCCCTATTATGTCCTTGAATTTATAACTGGCACAACCTAATTAGTGTGCTGCTAAATAATAAGAATGTGAGAGCGCGAGTCATCTCTTGCTGATTTTGTTAGAATTTCATTTGTTTGTCTTAACGGTATGGCAAGAACTCAGGACCGAAAATCTCGCTTCCCATGACTATACATTCAATAATCAGGAAAAGTGTCTTTAACTATATCTTTCAGATATCGCATACTTGACGAATTTGCTGCAACTAAAGCATCATTGAGTATTAACTTGACCTCATCTTCCTGTCCCTGTTTACGATAGAACTTAGCTTTAAGGATTTTAAACCACGCTTCAATACCAGGTAAATCGTTCCTCTTGATTTGTTCCTCTAATCTCTGCATCCATGGACCCGAAACGCCCTCATCATTGTCAGGAGAATCGCTGTTGTATCGTTCAATTTCGATGTCAGTAAGGTGAAGAAGGCATACATTTTTGAAATCCATCGGAGCCGGTTTTTCTTCTAGTGATTCATACGCTCTCGTGAATGCATCGATTGCACTGTCAAGTTCTCCATCCGCCTCATCAACTAGACCCTCCAGTATTTCGCCTCGCAGTAGGTCCAAGAGCATTCCTGTTTCGGATATTACCCTCTTGGCTTGTTCAAATTCGTGTTTGGCATCATCAAGTTTGTTGCTGTTAAGGAGTGCCCAAGTCTTTTGTGTATGGTACCATACACGAACTCGTTTAGGAGATTTTTCATGTACACCCAGACCTTTCAAGATGTTCAGTGCGGTTCTTCCATCTCCAAAGTAATTATAGAACGATGCAACTATACACATCTGAAAATCTGTTGGTAGAGAGAGTTGCTGTTCAATTGAGCAAGAAACCATTTTCAGTATGATTTGGACTTGGTAAAAAATTGGAAAATACGAAAATTGCAGTATCAACCAAACATTGATCAATTATCCCAATCGTGTGATACTTTTCTACCACATCTTGTTACCTCCTTTATCCTTCCACGACGTCTTAATCA
>CAZPXJ010000313.1:0-2268 GCA_964590855.1 uncultured archaeon | reverse complement strand
GTAATTAGCAAACCATGCCTTCCCCAACCCCCTAAACCTGCTTCTACCGCTAAAGGTACAGAAATACCTAAAGAGTTACCAGCAGGTATAGCTTCATACCCCAGATTCTTGATGAAAGTAGATAAAAGAGTTCTTACGAAAGCCATCTTAGAATAGCCTAAACCAGTAGCTATTCCCCCAGGCATTTTAGGAGTGGTGTTAATTGCCCCCAAATCCATTTCAACTGCAAAAACAATTGCAAATTTGATTGATTTGGGAATAATATATTCTCTATTCATTCTATCATTAGTATAGATCCAGTTAGGGTCAAAATCAGTTACACCTATTAGGTCTGCTCCATAGAATTTAGCTATTTTCTTAAGCCATGTTGTCATCTCTTGTGCATCTTTGACTTTGTACTGGTAAGGTTCTGTAACGTCGTAATTAACTTGTTTAACGTCATCCTTTGCTTTCTGAGTTTCCACTTTTTTACGTTCTTCTTCAGTAAGTGTCTTCAATCTATCATTATGAAATTCTTTCATACTTACCAAATTTTCTATTGACCAAGCTGCATCAACAGCTGCACTTTCAATTTCAGAATAACCATCTAAACCCATAGCAGATCTTTCAAGAGCTTTAGCAAATATTGGTTTTTTGTAACCTTCATATTCTTCATCCCACATCCTTCTGCTAAAGATGGTATATTTTTCGTTAAATGGTTCATATACGTCCTCATCTAACTCGAAAGGTCTCTTTTCTTTTCTACTTTCTTTACTGGGTTTTGTTTGTTTCAATTTCTGTTGAGGAATTGCTTTCTTAGTTTTGGAAACAGCTTCAATGGCTTCAAAAGGACAAACATAAACGCATTGTAAGCAGTTAATACAGTTAGATTGGGTAACAATTGCAGAAGTTTTTCCAATCTTGATTGCATCTTTACCTTTTTTGTTCTGAGGACAAATGAAAACACATTCATGTTTACAATCAGAGGGTTTACAAACGTTTTTTTGGACTTTAATGAACATCATGCAAGAACAAAAAAGAGATTAAATAAAGTTTTGGGGAGAACTCGTGAACTACTCAATGGTGTTTTTCAACCAGAAATAATCTTCTCCTCTTTTGCTTACTTTGTTTTCCTCTAGCAATTTAGCTAAAACTACTTGAGTAACATTTCGAGCAAGTATAGGCCACTTATAACTTGCAATATCTTGCACTTTTTCTTGAATAACCTTACTCGATGTTTGTCCTGATTTAAGCAGTTGGACAATGGTTGGTTCTAATTTCGAGAATTGTTTAAGATTGTGAGAAATTGCTTCATTTGGATTGATTATTATATCTCTGTGTCCAGATAAAGCATATTTCACTTTAAGTTTTGATAATTTATTATAGCTTGATATTAAATCAGCATAAGCTCCGGAGTAAGGATCAATTGAGCTAATCATGTTTTTATGAAACAGACTACCGACAAACATAACCCCTCTTGGATCATAGAAACCTAGCTGACCCCTAGTATATCCAGGTAAAGAAATAGTTTCCAATTCCCACTTCTTTATTCGTAGAGGTTCATATGAACCTAGATCAATTTTATTACCATCCTCTAGATATGAGTTAAAGATGTAACCATCATCTTCTAAATGTTCAGCAGTGTTTCTAGAAGCAAACAGAGGCAAATCATATTTATCTTTGTAAAACATCGCTTGATTAACGTGATCAACAAGATAATTAGTAAGTAAAATCCCCTCAATCGTGTCTAAGTTTTTATCAATAAATTCAGTGAGTTCTGAAAGATTAGTTTTGACAGTAGAACCAGGATCAATGACATATTTTCTTTGATTACCTATAACATAAATGTTTGATTCACTAAAAGGTTTTTGAGTATGGGCAGGTGTTTTAAACCTCCAAACGTAAGGTAAAAAACCTTTATGCAACATCGAGATTTGTGATTTATCACTATCAAGTGCTCTAGCTGTATCCACAAGTTTCATTTTTTCGGTGTAGAAGTGCTGCATCAGAGTAGCTATAGAATTGTCAAATAGTTCAGTTATCTTTTCTCTCTTTTCAATAATCTCGGTTGGTTTGAACCATCTACCACTTTTTTCCATAGTATGTCTACTAGTATCAAAAAAATCTGAATAATTTGATAATCTTATAGCTTTCTTTGCACCTGTAGCTGGGGAGATAAATAGATAATATTGAGGTTTTACCTGCATTTCATCCATCAATAGCGTTTGAAAACCACTTGAGACCATTGAATGAAAGAGGTCCAGCCCTTGCCAGTGTCTGTTTAATAGT
>CAZPXJ010000312.1:0-2269 GCA_964590855.1 uncultured archaeon | reverse complement strand
CTGATGCAATAGCTCTTGTCTTAACTGGATTAGATAATCGTACGTTAAGGTGTCTCTTGCTCAAGCATTCGTAAATATTGTACCACATACCCGATGATTCCATTACTACCTTGGTATTTCTGCTGGGATGAATACTTTCGAAAAATTCATTCACCTTGGTCAAATCATCATCTACTCTAGAATTATTTAGAACCTTTCCCTTTTCGTCCAGAACAGCGACCTGTAGATAGTTCTTGTGTACATCCATTCCCACAAACATGCTCCTCTTGCATACGTCACCGTCTGCTTTAGCCTTACAAAGTTTGTTCACATATAGTTAGCTATAATGTCACCTATGTCTGGAAGTACAACATCTAATTATTATTGGCATTAGGAACTACTATCCCTTAGACTAGATAAGGACAATCTTAAAGCATCTAGACTGTCATGGCGAGCTGAACGCTTCTTATCGAGTGAATATGGATCGTCTCCCTTATTCTGTGCGCTTTTCAATGCTATTATTGCTAATGCAATCTTGAACTGTCTGAAGCATTGTCTTGTGTTCTTTAGACAAGGCTATTGGAACGATTAATAGTTCCCCGCACCCCGAATACTTGAACCTGTTTAGTATTTCTTCTGGAAGTGATTCGTATTTTGAATACTCGCCATGTTGCACCTTTAATTCATGCGCCAGCGCCGACCATATCTATAGAGGCGTTGTCTGCAAGCACATTCATGCGGTAGAAATTAGTCTAGCAATTCGCAAAAAGGTAATAGAAAGACAACCCATTGCTATTTCAGAGGTTAATGTATTTGTATGCACTCAATGTCAGTCTGACCAGATTGTCAAGCATGGAGTTAGACACAACAAATATAGAGTTACAGAGATATAGTTGTAGGAACTGTTACAAGCGGTTTACAGTTAACCTTGGTTTTGAGAAAATGCGCGCCACACCACAAATGATAACTTCAGCTATGCAACTTTACTTTACAGGAGAATCATTTAGAAATGTTCAGGAGTTATTATTCCATATACTGGATTTTGAGGAATAATAATCCACCGTGATGTTCAATGCTACAAAGTGGTATAGTGCACCACTCACCTTAAATCTAAGGATTTACCAAAATATCTGTGGCGGAGTTCATATTCTCTCCATCGGATATTGTATTCGGTCGTAGCTTTTCGGATTGGGTTGAGGAATGGTGGAGATGGGTTCTTAGCTTTCCTATGTCAGACAATCCCACTTATGATAAGACAGGACAACTGGCATCGTTAGGACAGAGACGCCCAGTTTGGTTCTTAGCGGCTTCTACTACCGAGGCTATAAGGCGAATTTTAATCCCAAAGGGGGCCGCGCTCCTTGTTCCTTTACTTACCTCGATCGCGTCATCTCCCCCATATCCAAGGAGCGGACCTAACGATTTGCTATCAAGAGTTAAACAGGAATCGGATAAGATGTTAGAATTATACTTAGAGTTGGATAGTGAAAGACTTCATACAGAAGAGTTGAGCAAGTTCAGATTATCGACCAAGGTATTTCGGTTGAAGCTACGGATGGACAACATTCTTCGTCTACCCCCTAGCGATATTGAAGCAGTGTCAGAGGGCTACTGGGTGTTCACAAGACCTGAATTTGCATCTCCTGGCAATCACCGGATATTTCTACGAAGTACTAAGAATCCACAAGTTGTTTCGTTAACATGTTTACTAACAATTAATGGGCTTCCACCATGGTGGAATGGAGATAATAGAGGCTTTCGTTAATGTCTAGCCTGCCATCTTTCTTAAATAAGCCTGATTTTTTTGGAAAAGTACTACCAGGATACATAGCAATTCTTCTTTATCTATTTTTATTTAAAACACATCTTCTAGATAGTAGCCCACCAACTTCTTATGATTTTTTGATAGCAGTGGTTCTTATAATTGCTGGGCCTGCAATAGGATTTATACTATGGCAAACTCACCGTAGCTTAGTAACAATAATCGGGTTCTTGATAACAAGGTTGAGCATGATCAATGTGAGAAATGGAGTTAGCAAAAGACGGGAAATACAGAAAACTAAGGAAGATGGAGCTGATAAGATGAAGAGTCACAAGGAGTCATTAGAATCTTATGCTAGGATGAGAGTTTCGTTGGAACCTGGGGAAAGAATCGAATTAAATGAGTCAGAAGCCAATTATGACTTCGATGTTTCTACTGCCATGGTATTCTATTTAACTAGTTCATATTATTTCTATGTCAATTGTAAAATTGACTTTGTATTTATAATATTAAGATGAAATCTTTATT
>CAZPXJ010000311.1:0-2300 GCA_964590855.1 uncultured archaeon | reverse complement strand
GAAAACTGGGGGTGGAATTTTTTCTTCCTTCATACTCTCTTCAAACTTTGTTCTGAGGTATTCAATATTTTCACGAATATAGGAGTTATTCAGGAATTTCTTGATTGTTGGATTTGGATACTGATGTGCTACTTTATCTCTCAAATCTTTGAATTCCGAAAAGTGATATTCATAATCTTGCAGTGATGTTGTTGCTAATGACTCATCAATCTCTGTCCATATACCAAGACCACTCTTCATCAATCTAAAGCGTTTTACAAAATCACTCTTTTTCGCTTCAAGCAACGCTCTTTCTTTTAATAACGAAATGGGACTTTGTAGAATCCTTTCAACATCATTGAGAGAGAATGACAGATTGGGATTGCCCAAGTTTCTCAAAATTCGATTTTCCGCATCTACAATGTTTATGACCATCTCTAATGCTTCATGAGAATAACGATCCGCATATGCGTATAGTGATGTTGTTAAGGCTCCAAGAAAGCTTGTTACATCCTTTTTGTCAAAGAGTGTTGGGGACGGAGAATCAATCGACATTTCATCTAATTTTTCTTTAAAATAATCGATAATTCTTAAATCCGAATCTGATGCACCTCCTTCTTTAGCTAGGGCACGATACTCAGAGCTAGAATAGATTTTTTTCAATTCCTCAATGAATCTATCAAAAGGAAATATCAGATAGACTCCTTTCATAACAAATTTGTTGAGTCTATCTGCACCTCTTCCGAATTTCTTACCTTCTTTCGTACCAAACAGAGATTCAAATTTAGGTTTGCGTCCTTTACGTGTTCTTTTCACTGCTCTGTCAATCTTCGTGAATCTCTTTGTCAGCTCGGATACAGTATCGTCATGCATATCAACGAACTCCCTGTATAATTAGGGAATTCAATACTTATCATATCTACGATTTCTCGCTGAGTCATGAAAATCTTAATTCAAAAGCTTGGAAAAACGCCTCTTCAAAATAAACGAGCGCCTGTGAAACAGTTCTTGGATCGTTAGTACAAATACCCGCTTCTAAATTACGATTCATCGATGGAGCTACAAGATTTGCTGAGCCTATATAGAGTTCCTTATTGTCAACAATTACAATCTTTGCATGGAGATGATCTGCGGTTTCAATGACAAACTTCCTCTTGTGAAAACCTCTAATCGTTTCTTTATGGTATTCATCATCTCTGCCACTACGAGTGAGTATTCTGATTGAAACGTTTCTCTCGTCCTTGACTTGTGTCAGTTTGTCTTCTATTTCCTTGATACTCCAGATCCAAGGTGATGCGATGAGTATGGTTTTTTCAGCTTTGTCAATCATTTCCAGTAATTTAGGAAGAATTTCTCTATCTTTCACAAACGAAACATCAGAAGATGTTGATTCTGATTCAGGAATCTCATCTAATTCCATTGAATAGGATTCAACCTGTTCTCGTAATTCATCAGCGACATTCAATACGTCCGAGTAACGGCTGATGTCGTAACTATCATCAGAATAACGCAGTCCTCCTTTTGCTATTTCTCCAAGCTCAGACGACCATTCTTCTAGTTGTTTCCTAGATATATAGACCACGTTTTGTTCAACATCTTTCCAAAATTTCAGAAACTCTCCTGATATCCGAAGGACGTGACTATATCTGTCTAAATCATAACCTGTTCCTGCATACTCTTCTCCAAATTTCGCAATTCGGTAAAGCTTCTTGCCCCAACGCTCTAGTAATTCTCTCTGAAACATAATCTCATTGCGGTTTCTACGTTCTTCCTTGCAGTTTGAGCACCCTTCGGATTTTAGATACCATCTTCCACAATCTTTACATTTTATGACTATACCCTTATCCCGCATTTCAAAATGTTCATTGCATAATGGATAGTAACCACTTCGTTTTCCACAAATCTGGCAGACCATATTGAATTACCTCCAGCCATCTTCTACTAATAATGATTTGAGTATTAAACACATCACAGTGCTACTCTGTGCTCGCTAAACAAGGTGTGAAGTGTTACATTCTCTGATTTAGTCGTTCTTCAATTGCTTCTACTCTCCGAATCAATTCCAAGAGAGTATCTATCTGAATTGAGGCTACTTCTCCCGCATCGGACCATACAGTGGTTCTTTCTATCCACTTGTTTAGCCATCTTTTTAGCTCATCAAAATCGGTAGTTCCCTTCTTATAGAGGTCAACCTTTAGCTTGTCTTTGACACGCTTGAACACTTACTCGCCTCCTAACTGAATCACTCAAGGTTACGGATTGCCATTTTGTAAATGGTACATCTCCCTAATACATATTCTGCATAATATTGTAGTTTCTTA
>CAZPXJ010000310.1:0-2334 GCA_964590855.1 uncultured archaeon | reverse complement strand
AACCTAGAAATTCATCAAACTCCCAGTTTCTTGAAGTTGCACGAACATCTCTGCGCCAAAGTGCCAACAAGAGTGAGTGTCAAAAATGCAACATTCTATCTTAGGTAATAGAGGGGCGTCAAAAGCTGCTCTTAGAGTTCCTAACAAATGTAGTGCTATCATCTCACCGTAAGCTGCCACTTGTGGCAATGAGTCTAGAAATCGTCTTTTTGTAGATTCGAGTGGACCAGGCTTATAGTCAGATACCTGTATGTATCCATCTACAAAACGAATGAGATCGACATGTCCAGTAATTTTGTATCGCTCGGACCATACTGGAACTTCAATAGCAATAGTTTGAGGATCGTTATACAGATACTCCTTAAGAATTCCATGATCTGAAGAATAACTAAGGTCGTTACAAGAGCGATGATAATCTCGCAACTTCTGGACAAGATCATCATCAACCTTCTGAGTGATTGCTCCACTTCGTTCTAGCTGCTTACGAAATCCAACCTTCTTTGCCCTCGACATAGAGGTCAGACGTAGTCGTGAGGCTCGCGTGTAAAACGGATCTGCAAAGAGATTTTCAGGAATCTTACCAGCTTGAATGGTTTTCAAATGTGCCCAAAGTGCTGCAAGATCCCCAGTTTTATTTCCTAGAACCAGATGATTAGACATGTTCCATTGAAATGCATACGCAACTCGACCGTGCTGATAGTCCCTTCGTACAATATCATTTGAGCCTGTATGCATATTCTTCATAAAATATGTCAAGCCTGGTCTTTTTAATCCACCGTCTTTGAAATTTTCTTTTAGGAACATTTGGGGGATGTTCCCTTTACAAAGACAGAAAAGAGAAGTTTTGGTATCATTAACACCCAGATAAGAGCTCTATTTGAATACACTTGAAAATATATTGTAAACAGATGACGGCATACCAATGAACGCTATGATGATGAAAATATTGCAAGAATCAGATTCGTTCGTTCCACTCGTAGCGCTGTCGAAGATGTACCAGATTCTAACAAGCTCCTGTCGCTTTATAATAATAGAACTTGAACCGAGGCTTCTGTATGAATGAAAATTTCCGATTGCTCCTCATTGAAGACCACCCACAAGATGAACTTTTAATTCAGGGATACCTCAAAAACTTCCCTTCAATGAATCTGGAACTTAGTGTTGTGGACAGCCTTGAAAAGGCACAGAAGAGGCTAGATGAAGGTAATATAGACTTGGTATTACTCGACCTCGGATTGCTATCTGATACAGGTTTTCAAAAAGTAGACGAAATAATTGCTAACGCACCATCAATCCCAATAATCGTGCTGTCAGAGAACGCGGATACGAGAAGTGCCATTGAGGTTATCAAAAGAGGTGCTCACGACTATCTCATTAAGGATCGAATCAATGCAGATATTCTGATTCGTTCTATCCGGTATTCTATTGAGAGGGAAAAAAACATAGAGAAGAATAATATTTCTGATATTAAGCAAGCAGAAAAAAGCCATCGAGAAAGTAAACAAAGATTAAAGTATCTTTTTGAAAAATCCCCCATTGGCATAGAGTTCTACGATATTGATGGACTTCTTATTGACGCAAATCAAGCCACATTGGATATATTTGGTATTTCAAATATTGATGAGATCAAGGGATTCAGGCTTTTCGACGACCCTAATATTCCTGATGAGGTTAAGGATAGACTTCGTTCTGGCGAGTCTGTAAGCTATCAAACCGAGTTTGATTTCGAGCTTGTCAAAGAGCATAAAATATACAAAACATCAAAATCAGGTGTCATCTATCTCGACACCATAATCTCTCCAACGAGTTTAGGTAGTGAATATCAAACTGATGCCTATATTGTACATATTCGTGATATCTCAGAATCGCATCATGCACAAGAGAGGGTGAGAGAACGAGAAAACTTTCTGCAGAGTATCTTTGAGAGTATACAGGACGGAATTAGTATTCTTGACACGGACATGAATATTATTCGTGTGAACAAGAAAATGGAAGAATGGTATTCACATAAAATGCCCATTGTTGGAAAGAAGTGTTTCGAGGCGTACCATGGGAGCACGAAACTTTGTGAACCCTGTCCTTCCAAGCAGGTCCTTGAAAAGAACGAAATGGCTGTCGCGACTGTCCCAATGACAGGTCCTGAGGCTCGTATTAACGGATGGTTGCAACTCTATAGTTTCCCGCTTCGTGATTGGAGAACAAACACCCTCATGGGAATCATTGAATATGTTCGAGATATAACAGAGCAAAGAGCAGCAGAAGATTCACTTAAAGAGAGCGAAGAAAGATTCAGATTATTCTTTGAAAAAGCGCCAGTATATTGTTACATGGTTT
>CAZPXJ010000309.1:0-2345 GCA_964590855.1 uncultured archaeon | reverse complement strand
GGAATCTATGCATAATTTGATATAATAAATCATGGTCAAAGAAATCGTAAACAAAGCATACAACTTCTCTAAAAAAGCTCATGAGGGTCAATTCCGCAGGTTTACGAACCTTCCTTATTTCACTCATCCCAAGGGTGTAGCACGATATGTAGAACAGCTCTCAAGAGATCCAGAGATGGTAGCTGCTGCTCTACTTCATGATGTTGTTGAAGAAGCGAACCATACAATAGAAGAAATAAGATTAGAGTTTGGAGAAAGGGTGGCTTCTCTCGTTGATGAACTGACCAATAAAGCAGAAGAAAGAGGTGATCGCAAAAAGAAGGATTACCTCAGAGAAAAAATGACTAATATGTCAATAGATGCTTTAACAATAAAGCTTGCTGATAGACTCCAAAACGTTTTATTTCTTGAAAAAGATGCTAAAACAAAAGAACAAGAAAGATTCATTTATTACTACTATAGATCAACTCGATATATCATGAATGATTTTAGGAAAGCTCGGAGGCAAGCTGGACAAAAGTTTAATTTCATTCATAAAGCTCTTTATAAGAGAATTGTTGCTATTCTAGATTTTCTAGAAGTAAGATATGGCATACCTCAATAAAATGTTTAGAGAAGAACTTCTTGCTCTTGAACCAAAGCTCAAAGGAAAATGGTTCAAATGGGAACATAATGATCCTCCTGTAGGCGCTTGCGCAGGGACCTATACGTATTGGCAATTTGATAAGATTATATATGATCCTAAGGAATCATCAGTCAATAAGATTATAGTGAGGTTTCAGATAATGGATCTTCTTTTCGACATCAGCAAGAGGAAGCCGTACTTCTTAGATCCCGATGATTTTCATAAGCTTAGAGAAGTAAGACAGGAAGAGATAGACGAATCAATTTCATTTTTAGCGATAAAGCTACTCGATTCGGCAACAAGAAAGTTCTAGTAAAATATCAGAGTTATATATCATATTTTAGAGATTATCTGAGTTGTGGTATAATAGCAATATCAAACTTGGAGGACGAGAGTGGAACTTAAAAGCAAAGTTAAGAACATTAATTCAAACATTTCTGATTCTTCGGCCTTCACCATTCGTACTTCGGCGAAGGCTTTCAAAGTTCTGTCAGACAACCTTTATTCCGATAAAATTACTGCAGTTATCAGGGAACTTTCTTGTAATGCTTATGATTCTCATATAATGGCTAACAAGAAGGACGTTCCTTTTGAAGTTCATTTACCTACTTATGAGGAGTCTTACTTCTCAGTAAAAGATTTTGGTACTGGTATGAATCATAGCCAGACTATGAATCTTTACACTTCTTACTTTGATTCTGATAAAACTGACACCAATGAACTTATTGGTGCTCTTGGTCTTGGTTCTAAATCACCCTTTGCTTACACCGATGTTTTCACAGTTGAAATAAACTTTGATGGAACCAAGAGGCTTTATAGCTGTTTTATTGATAAAGACGGAACTCCCAATATTACTCTTCTTCAGGAAGATGAAACTGAAGAGAGTAATGGAGTTGAAGTTAAGATGGCTGTAAAGCAAAACGATTGTGGTGAGTTTTATACCAAAGCTGCTGAAGTTTTTAAAGTCTTTGATATTAAGCCTAATATTACTGGTTCTAATAGATTTGAGTTCAAGACTTTCGAAATCCTTTATAAGGGAAAAAATTGGAAGCTAATTAAATCTGAAAGTTATAATAAAAGGGCTTATGCCGTTCAGGGCAACGTAGTTTATCCTATCGACTTTAAGAGAATTAATATAAGTGATGCTGTTCGTTTTATTATGGATAACAACTTTTATATTGAGTTTCCTATTGGTGATCTGGACATTGCTGCTTCTCGTGAATCTCTCAGCTATGATGAGAACACAATTAAAGTTCTAGAGACTCAGTGCGAGAAGGTTTATAAAGAGTTTCTGAAAGTTTTGACTAGAAGCATCAATAAGTGCAAAACTGAATGGGAAGCTCGTTGTACTCTCAAGGAATTAACCACTAAAACTATTGATGGTAGTAGAATTAAAATCAATTATAAGGATAAGATTATTGATTCTAATAGTATCAGAATCAAAGTTGATGATATTACAACTTCAATAGTTCGATATACTTGCAAGAGTCATTATCGTGAAGATTATGAGCGAACTCTTCTTACTAAGGAAGAAGCTTTTACGATTGTGCCTAATATAGAATATGTTTTCATTTTTCGAAATCCCAATGAGTCTCGGAAAGCTATTACTAAATCCAAGCATATCGCTATTAGTAAGAATACTTCTGCTTTCTTGATTGATACTAAGGATGATACTCTTGCAAAATTGCTTGGTAATCCTGAAATTATTGATTCTGCTAAC
>CAZPXJ010000308.1:0-2381 GCA_964590855.1 uncultured archaeon | reverse complement strand
GCATTAGTTATTCCTATAGTTTTGATTTCTTATAGAAGAAAGAAGAAGTAACACCTCTTCCCTCTTTTTTTATTCACAGAGAAAATTGATAAAAGTCAAACTTGAAATATAGAGAAATTAGTCTATAATTAATGTTAGATAAAAGAACTCTTGGAAAAACCGACATCGAAGTATCACCAATTGGTATTGGTGTGATGATGTGGATGAGTGGTGGGGGATTAATGGGCCGTATAGCACCCAATATGTCGGATGAAGTAAAAAACGATATTATTAAAGAATCTTTTGCTGGAGGGATTAACTTCTTTGATACAGCTGAAATGTATGGTTTTGGTAGGTCTGAAGAGAATTTGGTCAAAGCTCTGAAAGCAAATAACATCAAGGATGAAGATGTGATTATTGAAACTAAATGGAACCCTATGCTTAGAAGAGCAAGAAATATGCGTAGAACAATCAATAAGCGCATTAAGTATCTGGAGGGTTATACTATTGATCTTTACATGGTTCATCAACCAGTAAGCTTTTCTTCAATCAAAACCGAAATGAAGGAACTAGCAAGACTAGTTGAAGAAGGTAAGATTAAATCTGTAGGAATAAGTAATTACAATGCCAACAAGATGCGAAAAGCTCACGAGGAATTGGAAAAACTTGGTTTACCTTTAGCTGCCAATCAAGTACATTACAGTCTAGTCAGAAGAAATATTGAAAGCAATGGTATTCTAGATACTGCTAAAGAGCTTGGTGTAACTATTACAGCATATACGCCACTTGCTGCTGGATTACTAACTGGAAAACTTCACAATAATCCTGAGGCACTAAAAAATAAGAACGTAATGTATCGAATGGTTGCTAAAAGGAATTTAGAAGAAAGTGTTCCTTTAGTTGAGACACTAACTGAAATCGGAAAAGCTCATGAAGTTCTTCCTGGTCAGGTTGCACTCAATTGGTTAGTTACACATCATGGAGATACTGTAGTTACTATTCCTGGAGCAACAAAAGCTTACCAAGCAAAGGAAGCAGCTGAATCTATGTCATTTAACTTAACTAAAGCAGAATCAGAGGAAATTGCAGAAGTATCAGAGCGTTTCCTTTAACCTTTTTTATATTTTTTGTTCATTTATTTTATTAGAATTTCAAATGCAAATAGATAAATATACTTGTATCAAAGAAGCACCAAGATTGAGAAAACTGCTGAGCTGATACTATATGGCTACAGAAGATAAGCCTTCAATTAGACAAGTACTTACTAATGCTACTTTTATGTTACTCTTCTCAGCTCAGTTTATAGAGAATATTGGTAGGGCAATTTCTGGCTTAGCTATTGAATTTCTTGTTTTCGAACTTACTGCAAGCCCTCTTCTGATGGGAGTTCTTTCAATGATCTGGTTATCACCATTCATTATAATTGCTCCTTTAGCTGGTGTCTTAGCAGACCGATTTGATCAGCGAAAATTGATGTTGTATTCAAACATCGCTAGTGCACTAGCATCTGTTGGTTTTGTGATTGTTTATCTTTTTATTAATCAATTAACATTTAATCTATATTCAGTTGGATTCCCTGATGTTTCAAGCATCATTACTATCCAAAAACCAGTCTTTGTTGTCAATACAATAATAGGGAACCCTAATGTAGTTGCTACATTCAGTGCAAGTTCATTTACTAAAATATTTCATGCGGGACAACATGTTCCAAAATATCTTCATGTTCTCTGGCCTCTTTTTGTTTTATGCTTCATAAATTCTGCATCCGCAGCTTTCTTCTTCCCTTCTAGAAATGCTTATACTCGTTTGATAGTTAGGAAGAAAAACTTGCTCATTGCTAATTCTGTAGGCTCTTCTGTATTCCAGATAGCTACAATCTTCGGATTTGTTCTTGCTGGAGTGTTAGCTGAGATAAGCTATCTGTTGAGTTTTATTTTCGATGCTGGAACCTTCATAGTATCTGGTATATTGATTGGAGGACTGTTCTTCATTGGAAAGAAACCTCCCGAGGTAATAAGAGAAAAAAGTCAGAATATACGGCAGGAAATGCAACGGTTTGGAGAGGATATAACTATTGGATACAGGACTATCCGAAAAAGTCCCAAGATATTGTACATGCTCATAGTATTTTCATTCGTAACCTTCTCATTTGGAGCGATCAATGTTCTTTTCATCGTAATTCTTCAAGGAGAAATGAATGTAGGTTCGACGTGGTATGGAATCTTGCAGGCGCTAATGGGTGCATCAGGGATTATAACGGCTTTAGTCTTCATGAAAATTGGTCGAATCAAGCGCAAGATTCTGGTACTCAACATCACATTTGCTGCAATAGCTGCTTCAATGTATGTTTTTGCAATAGTAAGAAATCTCTATGTTATGGTAATAATCATGTTTGGCTATGG
>CAZPXJ010000307.1:0-2390 GCA_964590855.1 uncultured archaeon | reverse complement strand
TGTATAATGTTGATAGCCATCAAATTCAATAAGATATTTATTATTTATTGTTTAATGATATTCTGGAATACACTCCATTTGGAGATAGTAAGAAATATAATCTCTTAGAAGAAGAACATATTAAGGATACTGGACAAGCAGATTTTGTTATAGGTAATTATCAAGGTGGAACTGCTTATTTTGCTTTGCATAATTTTCAATTGTATACCCAAGCCGGTCGATCTGAACTTATTCTTAATATTGACAATAACGCTGATTATGATATTCTTTCTCTATATTCGTATGGAATTAATTTGTCAGTTGAAGGTCTTATGACAATAATAATTCTCTGGGGGTTAGCATTCTATATTATATCTGCTTTCATTGATAATAAAATACTAAACATTATATCAGATCTTATCATGATAGGGTTTGCAGTAATGAGTCTAATAATATTTCTCAACTTCAGTAAAGAGCTTATTATTACTCCAGAGTTTGGATTACCAATCTTTACAATTATAGCTGGATTGCTAGGACTAGGTGGATTGATTCACTCAAGTATGAAATTCAAGAAGTGATTTATTCACTTTTTCATTTTTTATACAATTACTTTTTATATGCATCAAGTAACAAAATTCAACATAATTCTTCATAACACATTTTGACATCCTAATTTATGAAAATCAACAAATTTGTCTTAGGAATACTTCTATTTGCAGTTCCAATTATTTTACATGTTTCTTCTGGAGATGTCATAATAATGATTCAAGGAAATAAATCGTTCAAATAATAAAAGAATCAATGTAGAAAATAATCTTATTCCCCTATGTCCTCATTCCATAGATCTGGATGAAGATTAATGAAATCTTTCATTAATTGTTTACATTCTTCATTATTGTAGTTTATAATCTCAACTCCTTGTTGTTGGAGATACTCCTCTGGTCCTTTGAAAGTGGAATTTTCACCTATAATTACTTTAGGAATTTTGTAGAGTAAAACTGCTCCACTACACATATTACAAGGAGAAAGGGTAGAATACAGTATAGATTTCTTGTAATCAGCTGATTTTAATCTCCCAACATTTTCTAGACAATCCATTTCAGCATGAAGTATTGAACTTCTTTTTTGAACACGTTTATTATGACCTCTTCCAACAATCTGACTATCAATAACGAGAACTGAACCAATTGGAATTCCTCCTTCTTCTAAACCTTTTCTAGCTTCTCGAATAGCTTCTTGCATAAAATCATCAATTACCATATGTGCGAATCTTATGTTTGATTATATTTGACTGTATCGATAGAGAATAGCAAAAAAATAATTGTTAGAGAGAAACCTTTTTTTCTATGAAAGAAATCATATCAAGATAGTGAATAAAATGAAGAAGTTTCAAGAAAATATTTGCATTCATAAGGGAGATTTCCTAATAATGAAAACAAAGGAAATCGAGTTTAATAATCCTACAGTATTTGTTACTTTTCCCACACCTGGGATCATTGGCCCTATAATCGCTCGACAGATGATTTCCAGCTTAGGTTTGGAAGAGATAGGATTCTTCAAATCTGATGCTCTGAATCCTGTAACGATTTTTATGGACAATGTTCTTAAACATCCTTACCTGCTTTATGCTAATCCTGAGGGTACAATTCTTCTAATAACATTTGAATATCCTGTCCCGGAAGAAGCATACTTAATTGTTGCTGAAGGATTGATCAATTGGATTGAACAAGAAGTTGGCGCAAAGCAAATAGTTTGTTTAGATGCCATACCAGTAAAGCTTAGACCTGAGCATCCAGTAGTCATTACTGCTGCAGAGAAAGAGGTCGCTGATGAACTGAAGAAGTATGGAACTGAAATGTATGAGCATGGGGTGGTGTTAGGACTCTCAGGAGCTTTTACAAGTGAAGCACTGCTGAGAGATATTGTAGGTATCGTTCTTATGACCCCTGCAACAGTTGAATTTCCAGATCCAGAAGCAGCCGTACATTTAATCAATGTTATGAATAATTATTTCAAATTCAACATTCTAACAGAAGAATTAGTCGATGAAGCAGCAAAGATTAAGCAACAGCTAGCGATGATTGCAGAGAAACAACAAACAATGCAACAACCGATGGTACCGCCACCTAGAAGGATGAGAGAAGGTTTTGTGTAGTTCATTAGACTAATCCTTTTAAAAATCACTTTTTTTCCCTTTTTTCAATACTGAAAAAAAATAAAAAGAAAAATTGGATAATTTATTCTTTGCTTAAACTTTTTCTCCACAGTTGCTACAGTGCTTTGCTCCAGATTCTAGCTTCATGCCACAAGAATCGCAAAAACCTGCTTTATGAACCTGTTTAGAGGAAGAATCACTTGCTTTATCTATTCCTTTGATCTCATTACCTTCTAGAATATCATAGGTACTTCTA
>CAZPXJ010000306.1:1949-2425 GCA_964590855.1 uncultured archaeon | reverse complement strand
CTAATGATATAGGCAAATTGAAAATAACTGCTATAAAAGAAATTGTATATGCTTTTAGTGGTTATGATAAGATTGTAAATCAACCTGATCGTTATGATTCCGACTCTCTGAGAAGTCCTGTTATGTTCTCTTGTTTTGATAACATGGTTGCTCGAAAAAGTATGTTTGAGAACTGGTTAAAAGAAGCTGAGAAATATCCAGATTCCATTTTTATTGATGGTAGGTTAAATGCAGAACAATTTCAGGTCTATTATGTCACTCTTGAATGGGCAAAGCAATATGCTGATAAACACCTTTTTAGTGATTCAGAAGTTGAGGAAACAAACTGTAGCTATAAACAAACTACACATTTTGCAGCAGCAATTGCAGCGAAGATGGTGCAGGGATTTACAGGTTTCCTTGATGATACTTATGAACTCCCATTTCGATATGAAGAGATAGGTCCGTTATTCTTTAATGAAACTCTAAATGATGCA
>CAZPXJ010000306.1:0-1939 GCA_964590855.1 uncultured archaeon | reverse complement strand
AAATTTATTCCATATGAAGGATGGATGCCTATGATTATAACTAGTTCTACTTACAAAAAATCAGGTAATCTTTATTTTCAAGGAATCCATTATCGTTCAATTCATTCGAGAGTATGGAATCATATTAATCCTCTTATGACAAATTCAATACTCAGGTATAGAATAACTCGTAATTGGAATGGACCAAATATAACTTTATCTTCAGGATTTTTAACCATAATGGGTATAAAAGAAGATTTTGAATATTTACCTTCCACTTTATTTAATGAAGAAAATATAAATTATAAACTTATAGGAGATGTCGATATATTCTGTCTTGGGGTAGTAAAAATATCAAAACTTCCAGAAATTAAATATATAGTTCATAATTATCGTAGTAGTTCTATGCGATATAGAACTCGAATTGAAATTAATTTTGATATTTCTGCAATTAAGATACTTATATCTGAAGAGAAATTACGAAAAACTCTATTTACAAAAAAGTATTACACAGGAACAATAAGAAATGCAATTCTTGAAAAGATTAGTAAAATTGAAACGAAATATGGAATTAAAGTAGAGGATGTTTCGGAAGATTATTTGAAAAATTTTATGATTCGTCCTAATGCTGTCAGGACAAAATCTTTTGTTGAAATAATGGAACTTAACAAAGAGATTAAAGACAGTGTATTTCCTAATCTTAATACGTTAATAGTATGAACAACAACAATATGACAGACAAGGAATATCGTGCCTTGGAACTCGTAAGTTATTCATCACTATCTAATTTAGCAGATTCACCACAAAAGTATCGGGTTGAACAGCAGAAAGAGGATTCCCAAACTCGTGCTATGATTCTCGGTACTGTGGTGGATATGTTATTAACTCAAAAAAGTAGATTTGATGAAGAAGTTTACGTAATGACAGCAGACAAACCGTCTGTAGAAACAATGTTAAATTATTGTAACACATTTGCTGAGACAGGTGATTCTATAGCAGCATATAAAGCATCGGGCTATAAAATCAGTCCTGATGCAGTTTACAATAAATTTGAAAAAGAAGGAAAATCTTATTATAACGCATTACTTGCAGCAAAAGGAAAAATAATTATTGGTGCAGAAGACATGTTTATAGCAAACAATATTGTAAATCAACTTACTACAAATCTATTTACTAAAAAATATTTTGTAAAAGATCGTTCACCTTATAACGAACTCAGATTCCAAGTCTCAATTATATGGAATATTCAATATCAACCTGTTGAAGGTGGTGATTCAAGAATTATGAAAGCTAAAAGTATGCTTGATTTAGTTTATATTGATCATACAAATAAGACAATTACGCCGATTGATCTAAAGACCGGCGGTGAAGGATTTATGAAATCCTATTGGAAATACAAGCGTTATCTTCAAGCAGCTATGTATACTGATGTTCTGAATTTTGTCGATTGGGAAGATGATCAAAGAATAAATGAATACGAAATCAGACCAATGAAATTTATTTTCGCAGACACTAATCTGGTTAACCCTCCTATGATTTATTCTTCTACATCACTTGATATTCATGCAGGTCGTGAAGGAATTGAATATCTTGAACCTCTCGGAGGTAAGGTAGCAGGTCAGGGTGTAGATTCAATCGCTTGGGGACCATTCGGACAAATAAAACGCAAAGGATATAAACAATTAATTGCAGAATTAGATTGGCATCAAAGAAATGATCAATGGGATTACAATTATGAAGATTATCAAAATATGGGCGAGAGGCAGATTAATGCCTTTGGTATAAAACTTTAAATCCCTTTCACAATGTTAAAAGGAAATACAATTACAGTCGGCAAAAAGACTATAGAAATTATAGCTCTTGATGCAAGACGACTCTATCTTGATCTTTCTAACATTGCGTTCTTTACTCCTATAGTGGATGAAGACAATGATTATATAAAAACTCTCTCCTTAGAAGA
>CAZPXJ010000305.1:0-2425 GCA_964590855.1 uncultured archaeon | reverse complement strand
CATAGAGAGAGTCAGTGTTTTCATAGAAACCAACGGGACAACTTGTGTCCATATTTCCATTACATACCCTCAGTTCACTATTTTGGGGATTATTCTCGATTGGGGACAGATATTGGGATTAGTAGGAGCGTCATTGCTGCTTTTGTTAGTGGTTCATGGGGGAATGAAGAGAAGTTTCGCAGGAATTAGACAGGATTGTAATCGTAGAAAGGACCTTCTTCCTGTTTCTCTCTATTTCATAACTATGTTTCTCCCTTGGGTGAACTATAGTTTCGAGAATACTTTTGCAGGTCCAGCTATGACTGTATATGCAATGATCATTGTTCCGATATTTACGACATTCTTATGGAGTCCAACGAGCCAAGTTACTCCAACACCAAGTAGCAATCTATTTCCGAATGTACTTCCAATCGTGTTCCTATATTGGATTCCGATAATCTCTGTTAGTTATTTGATAGCCACAAGTAAAAATCCCATCAGTTGGGAATTATCAAGGAGTGATATGAATTCGTTATTGAAGGTAGTAATTTTAGGAGGTCCATTCATAATCGGTTGTTATTACGCGTGGCTCTGTATTATTGGTTTCTGTTATCTCAATATTGGACTTATAGCAGCATTGTTAACACTACCTTCTTGGGGTGTGGTTTTTTGGTTAAGAAAACGCAACGATCGAGCTCATGCCAATCATGTCAACTCTTAGTAGTTTAACATATCTCATCCATGAAACAAGTTGAACACGGAGACCCAGGTATTGGTGCTACCAAGTCTTCTGCTTATGGACCGTTGAAATAAAACCGCTTTTACCGAGAGAGGGACTTGATGACTTGCTCAGTCAAAGTAATCGTACCATGCAAAACGCAATTTCAATATCTGAAGAGTACAAAGTCCTATGCACTGAACAACATTATTCGTCCAAAGAGAAAACGGGCTCTTTGATATTATGTTATAGGTAAGGGTTGCATATTGAGAATTCTGTAGAACAAGTACAACAGGAAGAGACCAACTGCAAGAAATATTATTACCAAAGCTACCTTCCACCTTTTCATAGTTCTTCATCTCCAAATACAATGATTTCTTGCTTGGAACCAGTTCTTTAATTTTCCGTAGCCATGATCAACTGTATCGACCATAACCTCTCCAATAGCTGTATCTTCTGCCCCGTTTTTTATTGGGTAAAGATTCGGAGAATTGAATCTCCTTCTTTTGTGGGAGCAGATTGTGGGTGAATCTCTCTTTCTTACGTATTTTGTAATTATACAACAGAATGTCAAGAGGTATATCTTCAAGGTCTTTTGCCCCCAAGGCACCACCGACTGATATTCCAACAAAAAGCGCAATATATCCTAGCACAAGCCAGAGAAGTGAATCTAGGAAGTAGATGGAAACAATAAACCAGAGGATATACACTGGACCTCCCACTAGTTGCGAATGCAATTCCCTATATTTAGATGCTTGGAGAGATGGGTCTTTTGATTCATAGTTCCATCCTTTTACTGCAATTTTGCCGCCAATATAACTGAGAGGCATGATGAGAACCAGAAAAACAGCTAAGATGAGTATTACAGAGAGATCATCAATTACCTGCATGAATCTCCAGCACCAGCTGTATTATCAATTGAAGAGAGATAAGAGTTTTTTCAGCTCATATCAGACAATTTCTCTCAACCAAGAAACAACTTCTGAATACGTCTTATTTCTAATCTCAATCTTCATAATACCATGACCCTCATCAGCAAATCTCAGAAGGGTGTACCATCTCAATAACCCGATTCCTCTTCAGTATCTCAAGCTTTTCTGGATTTGCCATGTGAACTTGGTTTTCGCGCAGTCCGAGTATTAGGGAAAGTAATCGCATCCATACCTACTCCAGGAATAACAGCAAGTCCGATGATACTAAACGGATCCATGAAGATGAGTGATACAAGACCAAGCATAGCCGCGAGGAGGGCAAGGAACCAGAGATAGCCTCGTCGTCGATAGGGATTGAGTATGATGGGGACATGGGCAACTCCGATAGCGGCAACAGCGCTTCCGTAGACGATGAATCTCGGAATTTCCGAGCTATGACTGCTGAGCCCTCAAGTCCAATTGATTACTTCGAGATATGGCTTCAGACCAATTGGTATCTTGGTTTGTGTCTTCAATTTTGAAGAAGCTGTGAGTGTCACATCCGAATCGATGCCAAACTTGATGAGATTGGGACAGAGAAAGAGTGGTGAAATATCTACAGTCTCCAGTTGATTCTTCTCTAGTGTCAGATTTCTGAGTTTCTTACACTTGCTCAGGACAGAGAGATCTATACTCTCGAGTTTGTTTTCGTAGAGATGGAGCGTCTTTAGGTCCTTGCAATGTACTAGTGGTGTGAGATTGATCGTCTTAATCCTATTGAATGACAAGCCCAGATGCATCAGACTTGTACACCCCT
>CAZPXJ010000304.1:0-2446 GCA_964590855.1 uncultured archaeon | reverse complement strand
AAGCAAAATGTCACAGCGGCAAAGAAGTCGGTAATTGCACTTAGATCTGATTTGAAAAAAACTAAATCGGATTTGTCAAAACTGGGAGTATTTAGCAAAGTTCCGTTAGTAAGTGGTTACTATAACGATGCCAGCCACATAGTAGAAGCAGGTCTTTTGGCTACCCAAGCTGGAGAAACGGTAGCAGATTCTATAACCCCCTTTAGTGACATTCTAGGTTTGGAAGGAGCCGAAAGTGATCTAAAAGCTGAAAAAAAGGTTGAGGTCTTAGTGACGAAAGTTTTCCCTAGTCTTTCCGCGCGTACGGAAGAGTTGGCGGAATTGGTAGAAAAAATAAAAACTATTGTACCCTATGTAATAGCCACTCTGCCTATTGACAAATTAACGTTCGGAGATGAATGGATTTCAATTCATAGGGGAAGAGCAGCCAGTAGCAGGAGACAATTAGAGTACTTGCTCAAATTAGTTGAAGAGGAATAAAATGCAAGCTGTTAAATATGGATTTCGTAAAGTAAAATCTGTTCCGATGTATGATCAAATTATGGATAGTTTCCATGTTTTGATTGATGATGAGTTAGTAGAGATTCCCGCCAAGCTTTTTCATAAAATGTTCAAGCCGATAGAAGAAGAAGACAATCCTTTTGAGTCTGTGCAAGCTTTAGATAGACAAACGATGACGAAAATTATTGATGCTGTTAAAAATCAAGAGGGGGAAATGGGGAAAGAAGTTTACGAGCTTTGCAAACAATCTTGTAAAGTAGCTATAGAACAGGGTTTAGATAAGAATATATTCAAGCTAGCTATTAGATCACTTCTTGTGCGATATAACATGCAAGAAAATGCTTCTGAGTTTGAGACGTTGATTGATAAAATATACAATGAGATTGAAAACGAAAATTAAAAAGATTCTTCTTGAATTAAGAAATGAAAGTATCATATTCTATATAGTGAAATATATAAGAATCTATATATTTGTTTGTATTCAAAAGATCAATTATATATTTCTAAAAACATATCCCTTAATAAAAGATTGTGCAAGATGTAGAGATTGCGGAAGAAACGTTCATGACTTTGATGTTCCAAATGATCTCTGGATAAAAGTGATTGGATCAAAAGACGGGGTCTGGTGTTATGACTGTTTTTGTAGTAGAGCTGATAAAAAGCTCGGGATGAAGTGGAGAGTACAATTAACAGGAAGATGGGACAGTCATTAAGGGGGCTGTAGCTCAGTTGGAAGAGCATCAGTATGGCATACTGAGGGTCCAGGGTTCAATTCCCTGCAGCTCCAATTTTAGAAATTTTCTTTTATGAGTTATAATGAAAGAGAAAGGAGCATAATATGGGACGAAAGATGAAGAGAATCGAAGTTCGAGAAATAATTGTAGATAGAATAGACTTTGACGGATTTTCTCTTGAAGCAGCTATTAATGAACTCCTTGAATTAAAAAGGAAGTATTCAGAGGAGTATCACGAGCTGAGTCTTGATCTAGACTTATGATGAGTACGAAAATGATCGATTACAGCTTGTTGGAGTTCGAGAAGAAAATGACAAGGAATATGAAAAGAGAGTAGCCGATCACAAGATGTTTCAGGAAAATAAGAAGAAAGAAAAGGAAGCAAAGCGATCAAGAGAGTATCAAGAATATCAAAGGTTGAAGGCAAAGTTTGAGGGAGCTTAATTGCTCCTTTACGGGTAGGTGGTCGAGTGGTTAAAGGCGGCGGACTGTAAATCCGTTCTCTACGAGTACGGGGGTTCGAATCCCTCCCTACCCAATATGAAAAAAATAAAAAAGAAAAAAGAGAGAAAAGGTCTAACTATAGAAAAGACAGTCATAATAATCGGTTGTTTTTTCTTGTTAGTAATAATTTTTCATCTATTAAGATGGATAATGGGAATGACTTAGGAGGAGGAACATGGAAGTAGACTTTAGTGACTTTACAAAGACCGGCGGTAGCGCAGTTGGTAGCGCAGCGGACTGAAAATCCGTGCGTCGTGAGTTCAATTCTCACCCGTCGGAATATTTTAGAGCTATGTAATATATTGATACAATAGATATCAAAAGTCTCAAACTTTTGAGGGCGGTTGGTAGATCGGCTGATACACCGGGCCTTTAACCCGGTCAGAGAGGTTCGACTCCTCTACCGCTCATATAAAAAAGGGCCGTTGGCAGATCGGTTATATGCACCGGACTCTTAATCCGGGGAGAGGGGTTCGATTCCCTTACGGCTCAGAGAAGCTATTAGCTTCAAAAATATATTTCTTTAAGGAGAAAAACATGAAGAAGATCGTACTAGTTCTATTGATTGTTGCATTTGCAATGATCGGGATGGTAGGTTGTGAAAGTGATGCCTATGTAGCATCAAGAAATCTTTCGACAGCCGCTGATCAGTTCGAGATTTATCGGAGAGTTGTATTTTACAACGGAATTACTGATACTTACATGTT
>CAZPXJ010000303.1:0-2485 GCA_964590855.1 uncultured archaeon | reverse complement strand
ATAGGAGCAACCTGTCTTGGTTCTGCTCAAGGTTGCTTTGACATTGGCGTAGATTATGTGAAGCAGCGTAAGCAGTTTGGTAGACCCCTAGCAGCTTTTGAAGGAATCCAGTTTGAAGGAGCAAAATCATGGATGGCTCTTGAGGCTGATAGGCAATTAGTCTACAAAGCAGCATGGATGTGGGACCAACATTTCAGAGAAGGTCGTAAAGACATCACTCAACTTGATATTGCAAAGGCTACCGCAGCAGCTAAGTATAGAGCCCCACATGATGCTCTAGATTCAATCGCAATGTGCATGACGTGGCACGGGGCATTCGGATATACAAAGGAATGTCCACTTGAAGCAGCTTATAGGGGTGTTCGTTCATATACAATTGGAGCTGAAGGTGGAGCCCATATACAATTGTTGGTCATAGCGAGAGAGATATTTGGACCTGAGAATCTACCCTATAGACAAGAGAAACAGATGTAGTTCAAACTAAATCACAGAGAGAGACTTCTCCTCTCTCACTTCTTCTTTTTTTCCGGAAACTTGCGATACAGTCTTTTGATCACACGCTTATCTATTACATTTCCAAACTTATCGAGAAAGGCTTCGCTTGTTTCCCAATCAGATAATCCCTTCTTTTTCATTGATAGTATAAACTTAATTTCATGTTCTTTCAATGGTTCAATTCGTGTGTTTCTTCTATTGTCAACCCGTTTTATCACTCGGTTAGATGCATCCAGCCTTGATTTAGCATATCTGAACATAGGAATTTGTGCAGCTTTCTTAGCTTCAAGCATCCCACTTGTTACTACGTCTTTTGGAGCATCTCTTGTTTCAATACTAAAGGAGTTCAATAATTTATGAACAAACACTTTGTTGTACACCGAAGATATTGCGAGATAACGACCTTCCACAGAAACAGACCCATCACCATCTCCAAGTCCGTGAAGAATTGATTTTCGTAGATGTTGAGGTGCCTTGAGAATCCAATCTGCAGAAACTTGCTGGTTTCTTTTTGGAATAGTATCTTCGTATCCAAGAACGGACCTATGTATCCATCGAGCAAGAGGCGTATTTTCACTTGCCCAATTATATTTCTCAGTCTGATTTATTGCATTGTTTAAAGAATCATAATTTGGTCGAATTCTGTTATCTCAAAAAATGCTCAAACATATCAACCTAGGCTAAACTAATTAGTGAGAACGTCATTAATTGTTCAAATTTACAATTAACTCATCTCTTGGCGGGTATTCAATATGAGCCAAAAGCAACGCACACCAATTAGATTCGATAGAATACTTTGGTACGGTTTAGCAATCCTAGTTTTTGGTCTTTCAGGACTGGCTCTGTTCCCCTTAGGTACCTATTACCCGTACGAAGGTATAATCAGCGCAGTGTATAACGCCGCTTCAAATCTTGGAGCTGCAATAGCTATCATAGTTATACTCCCTGCCATTCATGTAATATATCGAAGACATAAGATTATTGATCGTATTGAAAATATGTTGGAAAATATTGAACTTGATAGTGATCAACACAGAACGAGTAGACCAGCATACCTCTTGGCGGATTCGATTGACAGGATTATTCTTGAGATTCTGAAGAACACAGGGGGAGATTTTGAAGTCGTTCCAGAGATAATGAGTGCTGAGGGAATCTACATTGATGATTCACCCTCAGGAGGATATGAAAACAAACTGGCGAAGCTTGTCATTCTTGGTTTTTTGGCTACACCTAAGAAGTGGTACAGTAGTCGAGTCTTTTTGACAGCAAGAGCTCTTGACGCACTCAATGCCCCAGCATCGCTTTTTGTTACGAACATACCTGATGATGTTTGGCAACATGTTTTTAGGATGAAGATTAGCATTCGAGAGGAAGGTTGGGATGCTGCAGCAGTACACATGGCTGGAGCACTTGAACTAATGCTGATGAAGAGAATAAATGAAGTTAGAGAGGGCAATAACGAAAAGTGGGCAGAAATGATAAAGAAAAATCCAAGACTTGAGAACCCACTAGGTTTAGGGAAGCAACTCGCTGCCCTAAGGAGTATGAGAGATATTGAAAATAATTCCTTTGAAGACCTCCTTATTGGAGAGCTTGTAGAGATGCGTAATCGAATCCATCCCAGAGAGGGTGTAGATATAACTGCATTTGGGGCAGAAGATGCAAGAAAGATGGACCTCTACCTAGATATATTACTACAATCATGGTATGGTTTTAGGTAAATTCATATCGAGAAATTCCACATTGATCTTTTTCTTAAAATATACTACGTTTGGGATATTTTCATTAGGAGAGTCAATTAATTGCAATAAGGTCACTCTTCATATCTAATATTAGAGGAAATCAGAAGAACTTATAGTTCATGAGGGATGCAAAGTAATAAATCTACTAGAAGGATACACAAAGACATAGTCATACAGTGGTTTGCATCGGGGGATAAGCTGATGCCTGAATATGAGTATACAAAAGATGAGATAGAAAAAGCATGGAA
>CAZPXJ010000302.1:0-2493 GCA_964590855.1 uncultured archaeon | reverse complement strand
GTATTTCTCGTAGGTTTTGCTTTACTCCTCGGAGCTCCTAACACATTGATTGGATTGCTTGCTGCAATCCCCTTCGTTGCACAGCTGTTGCAGATACCTTCTGTCTATTTAATTCATAGAGCTGGAAAAAGAAAAAAATTCAATCTGATTACTCAAATCGGTAACAGATTTGCCATCTGTGGAATGGCTATTATCCCATTCTTGGTCAATCCCGAGTTCAGTTTAATCTTGTTAGTTGTCTTTGTAGCAATCCAGGCTATTTTCAATGGAATGGGGTCTCCCAGTTGGAATTCTTGGTTAAGAGATCTGGTGCCGCAAGATAGGCTTGGGCGTTTCTTTTCAGTTCGCATGACCTTAACTGGATTGGTTGCGATTATTGTATCTTTGATAGGTGGACAGTTCATTGGGCAATGGGATATAGTTAATGGTACCAATTCAACGGGAGGATATTCAATTCTATTCTTTATTGCATTCATCTTTGGAATGATTGCAGTCTTTTTCACCATAGCAACACCGGAGCCGAAAATGATCATACCTGAACATCAGACAAAGTTCTCAGAACTTGTTGCAAAACCTTTCCATGATGATAACTTCAAAAAATTGATGTGGTTTTCTGCAGCTTGGACTTTCAGCACTACTTTAGCATCGCCCTTCTTTACGGTGTATCTTCTCAGTGATCTTGATATTGGACTGCCCATAATAACTATTCTAATCGCTCTTACATCCCTCGTGAGTATTCTATTCTTCAGGTTCTGGGGGAGGCTCTCAGATAGGTTCAGTAACAAATCAATCCTTCAGATATCCGCGCCGCTCTACATAATTGCCACTGTGATGTGGACGTTCACATCAGTCGCAAGTGTGTACTCAATGCTAATCCCACTTCTATTATTGATTCATCTTCTATCTGGATTTGCAGCAGCTGGTGTGAATCTTGCATCAGCGAATATTGGGCTGAAACTTGCACCAAGAGGTGAGTCAACAGCATATCTTGCAGCTCGCGGAAGTATAGTTGCAGTCGCTGGTGCAAGTGCCCCACTTATCGGAGGTGTTTTGGGGGATATTCTTTCGAGATACACGCTCTCATTGACAATCCTCGAAGATCCAAATGGCATATATCCTCTCTACAGTATTGCAGGATTTAGCTTTGTGTTCCTCTTATCAGCAATATTTGGGCTCTATGCATTACACAAACTATCGTTAGTCAAGGAAATTGGCGAGGTAGAAGAAAAAATTGTAATTGATGCGATTCTTGCAGAAACAAGAAGGAACGTTAGAACACTATCAACTGTTGATGGACTTCGACACACCTTTCATATTCCAGTTTCAGAACGACCAACTTCTGTGAAACGCAAGAGAAAGAAAATTACAGGTACTGTTGCAAAAATAGATGAAGAAGATACGAATACATAGTTTAAAACTGAAAGTTCTTTAGTCAGAAAAAAATTGTCTATGTCATCAAGGACTGTCACTAATCTTGTCAGAAGAGCGCCATGAACTAGTTGAGTCGAATGAGCAAAATTCGGAGTACGAGGGAAGTATAACTACGGTACTTAATCTCTCTCTTGTGACTCTATTAGTTCTTCTTGGTTTGAGCATGGTAGCTCCAATTCTTCCCACATACGCAGAGAGCTTTCAAGTTTCGTATACTCTCGTAGGCTTTGTAATTTCATCCTTTGCAGTAGCAAGAATGATTCTTGATATACCTGCAGGCCTGCTCTCTAAGAAATTCGATAAGAAGATAATCATGGTTTCAGGTTTGCTTCTTATATCAACATCGTCCATACTAGCAGGTTTAGCTCCCAACTATATTATTCTGGTAATTGCCCGAATGATAGAAGGCGCAGGTTCAGCTCTGTATGTCACCACAGCCACAGTGTTCCTAGCTCAGATAGCTGGTAAGGAGAAAAGAGGGCAGTGGATGAGTCTCTACATGGGAATGCTACTTCTCGGGTCCATCTTTGGACCTACGTTTGGAGGTGTTGTTGCAGATGCATATGGTATTCGTGCGCCCTTCTATGCTTACGCAATAATTACAGGTCTTGGAGTGATCCCAACATTGATACTGCCTAAATTGACAAATTCTGGAAATGTATCAACTCATCTAAATCTGAGGGAGATTAGCAGAAGTGTTCGTCACGTTCTAACCAGTCCCTCGTTTCTTCTTGTTACATTCGCGGTCTTCACCATGTTCTTATTACGAACCGGCGTAAGAAGTACACTAGTACCTCTTTTCGCAGCCAATAATCTGGGTTTGGATTCAAGTGCTATTGGCATAGTTCTTACGATAGGAGGAATAACGACCACATTAACAATGGTGCCTATGGGAAGAATTTCTGATAGGATCGGAAGAAAGATACCTCTTGCAATGTGTCTCGTTTTGACTGCAGGTGTTACTTTATTGATTCCGTTTTCAACCGATTTGTTTACTCTTTCAATCGCTTTAGCAATATATGGGGCAGCTATTGGTCTCTCAGGACCAGGAGCCGCTTATGT
>CAZPXJ010000301.1:0-2498 GCA_964590855.1 uncultured archaeon | reverse complement strand
TACCTAACTCATCTATTATATCTTCTTCAATAAAACCTAATGCTCGTGCGAATTTTTCTGCACCTTCTCCTACAAGCATTACATGAGGTGAAATCTCCATGACTTTCCTTGCAATGCTAATAGGATGACGAAAATTCCTAACAGCTGCAACAGATCCAGCTTGCCTGTTCTTTCCATCCATAATTGAAGCATCTAGTTCAACAATTCCAAGAAGGTTGGGAAAACCATTAAAACCTACAGTGATATCATAAGGGTTGTTTTCTATTAATTTGATGCTTTCCTCAACTGCATCTAGAGCACTTCCTCCTTCACGTAAAATCTTTAGACCTGTTGGTAACCCAATATCAGCATTACGAGTTCCACAAATTGCATAATCTGGTGCCATTGAAAAAAGAAGAGAATAAGAGTATAAAAAACATACTCCACAGCTACAATCATTATATGTGTTTTCTATTGATTACAAAAAAATATCTTTAAGAATGACTCTAGTAAAGACATTTTAATGTCAGAATTAATGGTGGAATCTAAACAGCTTACTAAATATTTTAACTCACTTCTGGCTGTTGATAAAATCGATTTAAAAATACCTAAAGGGAAGATATATGCACTTTTGGGCCCGAATGGCGCAGGTAAAACAACAACAATACGTATGCTCTTAGGACTTATGAAACCTACATCCGGAGAAGTAATTGTGAATGGTAGAAATGTTTCAGCAGACCCTAAATCCATCAGAGGAGAAATAGGGATACTTCCACAAGTCTCAGCTGCTTACTATGATTTGACTCCCATGCAAAATATCAACTTCATTCTCGAATTAAATAATATTCCATACGAAGATGTGAAATCTGCCTTAGGAGAGTATTTTAAAACACTTGATATATCTTATGAATTACTTAACAAACCTTTTTCAAAGTTATCTGGAGGAGAACAACGATCTATCAGTTTCATAATGGCAGCAATTACAAATAAAGAATTCTTGATTCTCGACGAACCTACTTCGGGCCTTGATATTGCAAGAGCCAAGTACATTAGATCTATCATAAAATATCTAGTAGAGCATCAGGGTAAAACCATCCTCCTATCTTCTCACATAGTTTCAGACTTAGAAGAATTAGCTGACTATTGTGGAATCTTGAAGAAAGGCAAATTAATTTTCCAAGGAAAGAAAGAGGAAATTATCAATGAATATGCTCCAGACTCACAAGATTTTGAAGATGCAATTGTTAATGCTTTTGGTGCAAAATCAAGCAATGAAATATTTATGGGGGAAATAAATGAAAAAAGATAAACGAAAACCAAACCAGCTCAGAGCTCTTTTGAAAAAAGATCTACGATTACTATTTAGAAAAAGAGTAGCAATATTAGTGTTTGGAGGTCCTTTCTTGCTGATGTTTCTATTGATTGGTCTACCTTCTCTTTTTAGTTCTCAACAAACACAAATCTTACTTATCTGCAGTGATGATCAAACTTATACTAATGTAAATGTTGGAGATTCAGTTTTGGGAAATTTAACTGCTTATTTCTCATTAGATGAATCGATAGAAGTTCAGGAAGTAGCTAATATCTCAGCTGTAAAAGAAACAGAGAATTTTGGAATTTACATCCCTACTAACTTCTCGTATTTGGTTATCTCAGAGGCTGGAACTCCAATTTATTTTGAGGTTGATGCTACTCAATCTTTATATTCCGAGGGTATTTTCAATACCATCTATGCGATAACTAACAATGTTATCGCAACCATCTTAGCGAACAGAACTCTCCCTGTTATTCAAACATTAGCTGAGCCTCCAACCCTCTTACCTGGTGAACAACTTTTGGGACCTAAGGCTGCAGCTATTGCTATGCCTTTAAGTTACATGATTTTTCTTCTAATAGTTTTAAACTCTGGTTCATATTCGAATATTGGTTTTGCAAGAGAAAAAAGAATGAGGACCATGGAGATTCTGTTATCATATACTAAAAAACATAATCACCTAGTGATTTCGAAAACAATCACTGCACTTGTTGCATCTCTAGGATCTACACTCTCTTACGTACTTGGTATTCTTGCAGCTACAAGCTTAACTGCTAATGGTAGTTCTGTAGGAATTTCTGAGGTTTTTGGATTGAATATGCAAATATTAAATGCTTGGGACATTATAATTATTCTCATTTTTGGAGTGATAGCAATGCTAATTTCAACTCTGATTACTATGGCGATAGATAGTAATATCACAAGAGAGGCTTCTGAAAGATTAAGTCCATTATTGTCCATGGGTTTAGCTATGTTCTTCTACTTTGTTGCATTGTCAAGTCCTTTAGGCGCTTCTACTAGTTTAGTAATCAATCCATTCTACTGGTGTTATAGAATAGCATTGTTAATCATATCTGGTAAATTTAATTTTGAGATATTAATTTATTTAGCTTTGATAATAGCACTTATTGGTGTGTTGATTTACTTTGCAACTAAAGGCATTCAAAAAGAGAAAAGTCTCTATCTAGAATGATCTTTTTCTTTT
>CAZPXJ010000300.1:0-2500 GCA_964590855.1 uncultured archaeon | reverse complement strand
TATTTCAGTTTTAAAATAATCTAAAGTAGATTTGGATTAGCTTTGATAATGTCATGGTTCTTGTTTGGGGCTACTTAGCTGATGGAAATCAAGAACAAAATGTGATCACTACTAGTCTAAATACTATAACCATAATTATTGGATATGCTCCTATGGTCGCATTACTATCTGGAATTTCAAATATATCAATAGATGTTGTAGCTCTCATTATATCTGTAGCAGTTTTCATTGGGATTCCACTTGTATTAGGTATTCTCAGCAAAACTCTGATTATAAAAGCAAAAGGAGAAGAATGGTTTAAAACGAAATATATTCCAATAGTTGGTAAAATATCAATACTAGCTTTGTTAACAACTCTTGTTGTATTGTTTTCATTAAATGGAAATGTGATGATAACTAATTTTAACCTGCTTTTGCTTGTATCAGTTCCACTTTTATTGGGTTTTATAATAGTGGTAGGTTATAATTTATTGATTACTAGATTTGCTAAATTAGCCTATAAAGAAGGCGTAATTACTGTAATTATTGGATCATCTAGTCACTTTGAAATAGCCATCGCAACAGCAATAGCAATCTATGGGACTGGTTCAATAGCAGCATTAGGTACAACGATGGGATTATTCTGGGAAATACCTGTAATGGTCGGTTTAGTATATTTAGCCAAATTTCTCAGAAAGAAAGGTTGGTGGAAAGGAACACCAACATGATTTACATTTTCCTAAAAAAATAAAGAATAAAGAAAAAACTAATTTCTTCTAATCTATTTTGCTGCTTTTCAACTTCGTTTTCCTTGTAAAGAATGTAGCTACTAAATCTATAATTGGTCCATAAGCTATTCCAGCTGCGAAAGTTGTCCATCTAGACATTAAGAATGGATCTATCATGACTAATGTCACTGAAAAAGCAAGTGCGAACAGAATTCCTCTAATCAGAGCATTAACCCATTTTTGCCATTGATCTCCCTTAAGAATGATTATTCCTCCAGCTAAACCAATAGTTGTTCCTAGTAGAACTCTCATTGCCCAGATACCCAGTAAGTAAACTATATTTTCTGCATGAGTTCCAGGAATACGGTATCCTACACCAATAATACATGCTATACCAAGAATTGCACCAGTTACAGTAGATATAATAAGACGTTTATAATCAACCATTTTTCTCACATATATATTATATTTACTGATTTAAGAATTCTACGCAAGAACAATTTGTTTTTGATTGAAAAGATTATTAAAATATTTGATTAATTCTTCAAGTGTAATGAATGATAAGAGAAGGGTAGAAGCAAGAGAGGGTAGGATAGCTAAACGCTTCTCTCGAGGGTTCAAAGCTTTTGGTCGAAGATATTTTACCTTTGGTTCCAAGAGTTTCTGGAGAAAAAATCAATATAATAGAGAACTCAAACAGAACTCTCCTGCTCTTCAGTTAGTTTGGGTTGCTATTCTTATCATCCTTCTTATTGCCCTTAATAATGAAAACAAAATCTACATTCTCTACATCTTTGTTCCCATCTATTTGTTTTTGTTGGTCTGGGAAATCTGGGTCATGGGTGCTCCTGAAAAAGAGAGAAAGAGGAAGTAGCAAGTCATAGCGAACATTTTTTAAAGATTCTTTGTTCATTTGATTAAGTGAGTAAAATGGATTTGAAAGGTAGGTCACTACTATCCTTAAAAGACTACACAACAGAAGAGATTCGTTTTCTTCTTGATGAGTCAAAGAGATTAAAAGCTAAATTCAAAGCTTTTGAACGAGATGAATTGCCTCTTGAAGGTTTTACACTTGCAATGATCTTCCAGAAAAGATCAACCCGTACTCGTGTTTCAACTGAAGTAGCAATGTACTATTTAGGTGGGCATGCACTGTTTCTGAGCTCTGCTGACATACAACTTGGTGCTGGAGAAACTATCAAAGATACTTCCCGTGTTCTGTCTAGAATGGCCGACGGCGTCTTAGCTAGGGTTTATTCCCACGATGATGTTGAGGAACTAGCTAAATATTCTACTGTCCCCATTCTCAATGCTTTATCAGACAAATATCACCCACTTCAGATTCTGGCTGATTTGCTAACCATTGAAGAACACAAAGGTAGACTGGAAGGATTGAAACTTGCATGGGTTGGAGATGGTAACAATGTTTGCAACTCCTTACTAATAGGTTGTGCCAAGATGGGGTTGGATATGTCGGTCGCTACACCCAAAGGGTATGAAGTATCTAATGATGTTGTAGCACTGGCAAAAGAGATTGCAGAGGAAACAGGTTCAAAAATCGTCACTACACATGATGCTGTATCAGCTGTCACAGATGCCGATGTTGTTGTAACTGACACCTTCATCTCAATGGGTGAGGAAGATCAAGAAAAAGCTAAATTAGCAGCTTTCAAAGATTATGTAGTTACAGAAGAACTCTGTGCAAACGCCAAAACCGATTATGTATTCATGCACTGCTTACCTTACAAGCACAAAGAAGCAACAGAAGAAATTTTTGAAAGTGAGCATAGCAT
>CAZPXJ010000299.1:0-2500 GCA_964590855.1 uncultured archaeon | reverse complement strand
CATAATCACACCCTACGAATAACTTTAAAACTCACAGAGGCAAAACCCCTTACAGGACTAGTGGGTTGGGGGCGCGTATATTGTTTACATATTCTTCCTACATAGAAAAAATAGACACTTTTCAAGAAGAAGATGGTAGCGGGTGGAAGATATTCCCACAGGCAGGATGGCCCTGCACTACGCTTTGAACTTCCGGTCTCAGGGTTATGAGCCCTGCGGGATCGGCCTGTGAAGTCCTTAGGGACGAGTCCCAGAGGAAGGCTTCCCCAACCCGCTATTTGAATAAACACCTATTATAACAAAGATGTTTGACTCGTTACGAGTGAAAAGAGAATTACCAGAGTGGGTTTTAAGGGTTATCATGGAGCTTCGATTCCTCATCCTCATACATCTTAAGACGCGTTTCTAAATCCTCATCGGTGAGAAAGGATTCAAAAAATGCTTTATCCTCTGGAGAAAACTCTGGTTGGACTCCTTCTTTCTTGGCTGAAAGCCATACTTCGAGAAGGGTTTCAGCACGATCATGTTCTAATCGCATCAGTTCTTCCTTTTCTTGCCTAGCATCTATAGCATCATCTATATTCTGTTTGTATTCATTAGTTCTTTCAAATTCAGGAACAATTCCTGCATACCATGTCTGTTCTCCATCTTTTAGGACTGAATAAGACTCTACAAGATCTAGCACATAAATAAGAACCAAATTAGAAATGTCATAACCTTGGGTTTCTAATTTACTAAGAATTTCACTGATTGGCATGCATCCACGTTCATCAGGAGTGTCTTTTTCATACAGTAATTTCAAAATTGCGCGACTTCTGTGATTGAGTGATCTTATTCTATCTCTTGTTTCTTCATCAATTGGTTTTAGGTACCACACAATATCCTCATCAATCATTGAACCAGAGGGAGGTTCATCAAGAACCTGTAAGAACATTAATTCATCTAAGGCAAATGATATACCTTTCTTCAACAATATCGGATCATATCTTGTTAGGAATGTAGACTCTAAATCCCTTTTCAGAATTCCATTTGGATACATTTCAATATAGTTGGCAAGTTCTTCGCCCATTTTTATTAAATCATAATTTTTCAACCAAAGGCCTCCATATAGGGTCTATTTTCAATCCTTCACTAGCTAATTGATTCGAGATTTCTCTGACTGCATCTTTGTTCTTTTGCAAGTATTTATTCACCTTTTCATGTTTTTCGGGATGATTAGGTGGAGCAAGAAGTGCAAGTCGAATCGTATCCTGTTTTCTCATAGTTCTAGCAATCCACTCAAGTGAAACTCTTTCTGATTTCTCGTAATAGTAGATGTATGTGGCAGTAATTTTCATCTTTACTCCGAGTGACCCGATGATATAATCCACTTCATCCTCTAGCAATTTGTTCTTTTGTTGATAGACTATTTCGTATATTCTGGATGCTTTTCTCGCAATTTCAGAATCCTCTGAGTTTCTCATATCAGTGATGCTACTCACCAAAATCCTACGTCGATCCCCCTCTTGATAACAAAGGTTCTCTCCCATTGGATTTCCTAAGCCCACAATGAATTTAATATCCTCGGTATTTAATTTTGGTTTGACCCCATAGATTTGTTCATATTCATGTGCTTTACCACCAGCATGCAACACGTTAGCTCTAGTTATACCAAATCTTCTATCACTAAAAGTTCCATCCTCACCCATCACTTCTCTTACATATCCGATCTTATTTTCTATCTTATCGTTCTTTAGTAATTCAGTGAGTCCTTTATTATGAATGCCTTTATCTCCTTCTGAAACACCCCATAGATTTGCCAATCTTCCAAAAACAACTGAAAGTCTAACTCGTTTCGTTTCTTTTTGAGTCTTTGAAACAGATGTAACTTTGTATTCGAAATCACCCAGTTCTTTGAAATGATTGATTGCTAACTCTCGTCGCTCTTTGTTCTTTTCATAATATGTTAGAGAACATCCCGGCGCCAAATAACAATCGGATTTCGCTATTGCTACAGTCTTCATTCTCCATGATGCAATCTCAGGCCATTTTGGATTCGAAATTTGCTTTCTCCAATTAGTACCTATATGGGTTATTTCAGGTTTGATGTCTTCAAAGGATTTGTCAATCAGGTCTTTGATGAAGTGAATATCCTCTCCATCTAAACAATGATTCTTGCCCTCTGGTTCAAACCTGATTTTATGTCTGACATCCAGTTTGGACATTTGCTCTATAACAGAATTGAGATGGACTTCTTTGCTAACTTCCACTGCGTTTAGATTGAGTTTTTCTGCTGCACTCTCAAGAAGCTGTTTTCGATAGTCGATATCCTTGAAATGAAGCTGCATTGAAGTGACTGCATTCAACCACTCATTAGGATTCGTGTCCACTGTCCAGTAGTACAACCGGCTGTCGGTGACCCCAATCCTGACCTCATGATGGGGAAGGGAGTCCAGACCCACGCGCTGATTCAGCTCCGACTCGATGTAATCACCATTCTCACGGATTCTCTGAGCCACAT
>CAZPXJ010000298.1:0-2505 GCA_964590855.1 uncultured archaeon | reverse complement strand
TATGTAATGTTACCTTTGAAGCAAATATCTTTACAAACATTTTAGTAGAATATAATTCGTTTGACTCAAGTATTGGATACTACGAAACTTACATAGATTACATCGTAGGAACAGCGAACAGTTGGGATAACAACTCAAATATCCAAGAAAGAGTTGAGTTTAAAATAATTGGATATCAACCAAGAAAACATGCTGAAGACTGTACAATAACTCGAATATCAGGGGGAAAATCTTACTTTTGGTTGTGGGAAAATGAACAAATAATGGTAGATTCAGTTTGGATTTGCTACACAAGTCGATACCTTAATCCAGTAGCAGCAATTGCCCTCATATCAATAGCATGCCTTATTGGGTTACCCATTGTGATTTTTGTTATAGTTAAAATCATAAGGAAAAGAAGAAAACGTTCTGTGTAGAATTATTAGTCATCCTTAGCTTTGTTCAAATATTTCTCACTTCAGTTTCAAGAACAAAATTTATAGATTGGGTGTAGCTTAACTTATATTTATGAGAAAACATAACAAGAAAAAAGTAGGTATATTAACAATTTATTTACTCTTACTTTGCTTTACAGGCAGTATTACTTTCGATAACGTTATAGCATTCGACTCAAGCATAAGTCAATCAAATCCTACTCTGAATTACGAAATGGAAAATTGGTGGCTTACCGATATGGAATTACTTTCTGGAACAAGTACAGGGGCAAGCGCAAAACCATCAATTGCAATAGATTCAGATGATAACATACATGTAGTTTGGGCAGACAGTACAAATGATTTAGTATCTTCTGGTAGTGATATAGATATATTTTATAGGTTCTACAATCCATTAACGGAAACTTGGTCTGTTGAAGAACTAGTTTCATCAGAGAGCACTGGATATTCTATGGATCCGTGTTTAGATGTAGACAGTTCAGGAAACATACATGTTATCTGGTATGATCAGACTGATTATCTAAGTTCAGGGACTGATGCTGATATTTTTTATAAAATGAGAGATCCAGTAGGTGTTTGGACAACTACTTCTGTTCTAACTCCTTTAAGTACCAATTATGTTGATAATCCAGATCTTTCTATTGATTCAGAAGATAATATTCATGTTGTTTATGAAGATGATACAGACATGTTAAGTGCAGGTACTGATGAGGACATATTCTATCTATGGTATGATAACTCACTATCTTTATGGTCCGCTTCTTATCTTGTATCATCAGAAAGCACTTCAGATTCGACTAAAGCTTGTATTGCCATAGATCCCTTATCCGATCTTCCTTACATTACATGGAATGATGGTACTAATCTTCTTTCAAGTGGAACTGATAGTGATATTTTCTGTAAGTCTTATGATCATAGTTCCTCTTCTTTCAGTTCTTTAACAGTAGTAAGCACTGAGAGTGATGGCCAATCTTATTCTCCTGACATAGCAATAAATAACAGAGGTGTACCCTATGTTACTTGGTACGATTATGATAACATGTTGGGTTCGGGATCAGATGGAGACATTTTTCAAAAATATTTTGATTCTATCACGAGTCAATGGGTGGGTATTGAGCTTGTTAGTTTGGAAAGTTCAGGAAATTCTGCTTCCCCTCGTTGTATAATCGATAAAGAAGACAGATTATTCATCTTTTGGGATGATTATACAGATATTCTAGGTGCAGGAACAGATTTAGATCTGTTTTTCAGATTCAAAAATCCCTCTGTAGGTTCTTGGTCTGATCTTAGACTTCTTACAGAAGAGAGTACTAACTTTGTGGAATCATTATCTCTTGCTGTTGATAGTCAGGGATTTGTTTCATGTGTATGGTCCGATTATGACAATTTACTATCCTCAGGTATTGACCAAGATTTGTACTACAAGAAATTCGTAGGAACACCTGGTGCTCCAGTATTGTATGCTATATTTCCCAATCCTTCATCAGAGTCGGATATTACTCTAAATTGGGTGGATAATCCACAAGTATCTTCCTATTCTCTATACAGAAGTACTACGCCTTTTACTTCAGCGGTATTGGGATCAATATCACCTCTTGTTACTCTAAGCTCTAATACATATACTGATTCACTCAGTGAACATGGAGTCTATTATTATGGAGTAGTTGCAAACAATGAATATGGGGATAGCGGACTATCTAATGTTGAAATTGTTCAATTCTCAGGAGGAAAATTCTTTAGCTTCTTTAGCTCTATAAGTGCTTTAGAGATGCTAACTATTGCAGGTATTATATTAGCATCACAAGTAATAATCTCAGTGATAATATCGTCGCTTTTCAAAGGAAGAAATAAGGTAGAAAAGAAGAAAGGAGCTGCCAAGAAGAAGAAATAATATCTACAAGGATTCAACAATCCAGAAAAAGGAATGACAGTATTAGAAGAGTGTTATTTCTAATTTTCTGGAATTAATTTTCCTTACAAGAAGTAATTTAGCTTACTTGCTGTAGTTTTAAGTATTCTTTGAAACCTATATCAAACTCAAATGTTTCTTTTATTGCAGATTTTGGGCATA
>CAZPXJ010000297.1:0-2536 GCA_964590855.1 uncultured archaeon | reverse complement strand
CTGCAACCAGCATGAAAAAACCCATTAAATTTTCTAATGTAAAGATTAATAGAGCAAATTGGGAAGTAAAACAGAAACATAAATTTGGTTCAATAGATGTAGAAAAGAAAATTAAACTTCTTCAAAATATTGACAAATTATTCAGAAAAAAAACCGATGTAAAATTTCCATCAAGAATATTATCAATAAATGAAAATCTAAGAGAACAAGTATTCCTTAATAGTGAAGGAACAAATATTACATCAAGAGTTCCTAGAGTTTCTTTCTTATATTTCATGACTGCATACAAACCAAGTAAAGGTACAGCTCAACGACTTGATAAAAAAGCTGAAAGTCGTGGATGGGAGGCAGTTCTATCTTGGGATCTTACAGAATTTATGTCAAAAGAAATTAATGTTCTTGCTTCTATTCTTACTAAAGCAAAGAGACCACCAAGAGATAAGACAGACGTGGTCCTTGGAAGTGAAGTTACTGGAATAGTATGCCATGAATCCTGTGGTCATCCATTCGAAGCTGACCGTATACTTGGAAGAGAGGCAGCAGCAGCTGGAGAATCATTTGTTAATATGAAAATGTTAGGAAAGAGGATTGGTAGCAAGCAAGTTAACATAATTGATGATCCAACAATTCCATCTTCATATGGATATTATCTTTATGATGACGAAGGGGTTCAAGCTTCTCGTCGTGAACTAATAAAGGAAGGGATCATAAATGAATTTCTTCATAATAGAGAAACAGCTTTAGAACTTGGTATCCAGAGCAATGGAGCAGCACGTACAATATCTTACAATCGAGAACCAATAATCAGGATGTCTAATACTTACATGGATAAAGGAGACTATGATCAGCAAGAACTTTTCAAGGATATTTCAAAGGGCGTATACATAAAGAACTTCATGGAATGGAATATTGACGATCGAAGATTCAATCAACGATATGTAGGGCTTGAAGCTTATTTCATTAAGAAAGGCGAACCTAAATATCTAATTAGAAATCCAGTAATCGAGATGACTACTCCTTCATTGTTCAAGAGTATTGATGCAGTTGGAAAGGATATCTCATTCAACGCCGCGACATGTGGTAAAGGCGATCCTCTGCAAGGTATTCCTGTTTGGACTGGTGGTCCAGATATCAGACTAAGAAATGTAAAGATTGGAGAAACTTAGCATGAGTGTAAATGAGTTAGTCTCATTAGTTGTAGAGGAAGGGAAAAAAGTGGGAGCAGAAGATGTCGCAGCTACTTGCGTCACAGAAGATGTAAAAATGATTAGATTTGCAAATAATGAGATTACTGTTAGTAAAGCTTGGTTATCGTCAACGATAAATTTAATGATTGTCTTAAAAAAAAGTGTAGCTATAGCCAGCATAGAAGACCTATCGGAAGGAAGCATTAAAAAAGCCGTTCATTCCCTTCTCGAAATCGCAAAAGCTACTAAACCAAATAAAGAATATGAAAGACTTCCTAGAGGGCCTTTCAATTATATATCTAGTCCAGCATCTGAATCCATACAAACTTCTAGATTAGTTGAATATACAAAAGATGCTATCAATGGTGCCTTATCAATAGGGGCAAAGCGAGTAGCAGGTACACTTCTATTCAATAACATTAACACTAAAATAGAAACATCAGCTGGGGCCTCAGGATATGATAGCGGATCATCACTAGAGATTTCAGTTAGAGCATTTACTGATAGTGAAGCATCAGGACAAGCTAACTTATGTGCTAGGAGAGAGCGAGATTTTTTTCCTAGCAAAGCAGGACAATCAGCAGCTGAAATTGCAAAAAAGGCAAGCAACCCAGTTGAAGGAAAGCCAGGTAAATATAATGTTATTTTAGGTCCCAACATATTTGCAAACCTAATAAATGAAGTAATTAACGCAACATCTGCTTTCAATGTAGATTCTGGGCTATCATTTCTAAAAGGAATGTTAGGAAAACGAGTAGCTTCAAGTTCACTTACTTTAATTGATGATGGAACAATCACTGATGGTATAAACTCAAGAGCCTTCGATGATGAAGGAGTTCCAACTCGTAGAACTGAAATTATCAAAGATGGTATTCTTCGAAGTTATCTTCATAATTCTTCAACAGCAAAAAAGTTCAAGAGTTCATCTACAGGAAATGCAGGATGGATCGTTCCCCAACCATGGAATATCATAATCAATAAAGGGCAAGAAGATTTTCAGAATTTACTTTCTGAGCTAGATGATGGACTATATATCACTAATAACTGGTATACTAGATTCCAAGATTATAGATCAGGAGATTTTTCAACAGTATGCAGAGATGGTCTTTTTAAAATAAAGAAAGGTAAAATAGACCAGTCCATTAAAGGGTTGAGAATTAGCGATAATATGCTAAGAATATTACGTAACATTCATTCATTATCAAACAAACAAAATTGGATAAAGTGGTGGGAAGTCGATATTCCAACACTAACTCCCCATGTTCTCATCAAGAACGTTAATTTAACAAAATATTTGATGTAAAATTAATTCATACAAGGCGCCGGGGGTGGGATTTGAACCCACGATC
>CAZPXJ010000296.1:0-2540 GCA_964590855.1 uncultured archaeon | reverse complement strand
AGCTCACTATCTTAGAATGTTCCTCCAAATATCTAGAATACCTCATTTCACGACATTACAAAAATTTAGCGATAGAATCGCAGGTACAATTCTGCAAGGAATGATCTCATCTTTCATCGCTCTTCTTATTAACGTCAATCACATATTCTTTGGAATAGATTCATCAGGGTTCAAGTCAACCCATTCATCACAGTACTATGCTGAAAGAGCTAAACTAAGGAAGAAGAAATGGATAAAGTTGTCTGTTGGAGCTGATGTACTTAAGCAGATAGGCAGTATCAAGATAAGGAGAGCTCCTCATGCAAGACATGATAATGATTATATTAATATTGCATAAAACAGTTGTAATGTTTCCAGGCGAAATGTTATATTATCTATTATGACCGGATGCTACTTATATTATCTAAGTATGATATCTTGTCAAAGTATTCAATTGCATCCTCAGCGCCCGGCGATCCTTCAAGGAAGCCATCCCACGGGCGTCTTCCTTACTAAGCCAGCCCACCCTAGCCTTGTGCTCCACGAGATTCTTGGTTAGACCCTTAATAAACTCCTTATACTTGTCGTGTCCCATTATGCTAATCAGTTTTGCCTCATCCGTGGGTTTGATGTCACACTTAGAGTCCATCTCTTTCTCCTTAATAAACTCCTTATACTTGTCGTCTCCCATTATGCTAATCAGTTTTGTCTCATCCTCGAGCTTACTAAATAGATCAGGAACCAGCTCGTAATGGCCATCCCGATCACTAACAAGAAGGTTAATAGTCATTATGTCTTCTCTGATCTTTTGCCATTCCTTTTTATCATGTAATAGTTTAGCCTCGCCTCCAGATGAAGGAGTGAATCCTTTCCCAACGAGAGTTTTATAGACTTCAGGAAGAGCTAAGCAGAATCCGACATGAAGACACTCTGCAGAAGAATCTTCTTCGCAGAAAAGCATCGGGCGCTCATCTTTCTCAGAAATTTGTATAACTATATGTCGACCAATCAGATTATCCATTAATAAGATATGTGTATCGCCAATGCTTTCTACGGCCAAAAATGTCCCATGCTTTTTCATCATTTCATAATGCTCGACGAGATCGAATAGTAAGTTGTCAAACCACGCATTGAACCGCTGGCTCCTGGGTCTTTTGGGATCCTGTAAATATTTCTGTTCAAGTTTTTGCCTTATATCCTGTCTGATGTTAACCGTAACCCATCCTTTTGCCATAATTTATCATATCGTGTTCTGATATTATAAATTTGTGCCAGTATAATAGCCATGTTTAGCGTATTTTAGCGTAAGAAATATATTGCGCTATGACTCTTACGATAAATGATGGCAAGAATACGTAAGATAAGGAAGAAATACGATAACGCCAATAATAAGGATAGACAAACTAGAGACCTACAACCCTCGATTCAAGGGGCAGGTCTAAAATCGCAGAAACAACCGGATCGATATCGCAAATCTGGAGAACTCAAGCGACTAAATAAATTGGATGCAGAATCACACAAGAAAAGTCATTCACCGATGAAATTTTTACCGTTCGAAAATGCGAAGGAAATTGTACAAAAGTACAAACTGAAAAGTTGGGAGGAATGGAATCAATTCTGTAAATCCGGAAAGTTACCTGATAACATACCTCATAACCCTGAGAAGACATACAAGAAGGAATGGAATAACAAGGGTGATTGGGTAGGGACTACTGTTACCGCAGATCAGGGATATCGTAGGTCAACATGGCTTCCAAAGTATATCCCCCAGGATCCCGCCAAGCGAGGGAGGAGGGAAACTAGTAGCAGGAAATCACATCAAAATAAAAAATTTAGATCAATTAAAGGAGCAAGAGAATTCGTACATCGTCTCAGATTGAAGAATCAGCCTGAATGGAAACGATACCTCAAATCTAATCATCCGGATAGATCGAACAAGGACTTTTAGGTAACGATGCGGCCTTTCAAAGAAGCAAGGGAATATGTTCGCTCCCTAAAGTTGAAGAATCGACGAGAGTGGGATCGGTATCGTAACTCAGGAAAGTTACCTGATGATATCCCCAAGGATCCTTGTGCAAAGTACAAGAAAGAGTGGAAAGGTATGGATGATTGGCTGGGAACAAAACCCCAAGAGACGAACTTTTTACCGTATGAAGAGGCAAAGAAAATTGTACACACGTACAAACTGAAAAATTTGGAAGAATGGTGCCAATTCTGTAAATCAGGAAAGTTACCGGATAACATACCTCAGTTTCCTAGGAAAACATACAAGAAGGAATGGAAGAGTGAGGGGAAGGGTACGGGTGACTGGCTGGGGACTGATTTAGTTGCCCCTCAAAAAAAGAAATTTAGGCCATTCGAAGATGCAAGAAAATTTGTGCACAAACTTGGATTGAAAAGTCAGCCTGAGTGGAGGCGATATAATAAATCAGGACAGAGACCATCAGATATCCCGAGTCATCCTGACAGAACATACAAGAATAAGGGCTGGACTGGTATTAGCGATTGGTTGGGTACAGAGAATGTCTCAAAGCGAGTCAAGGGTTGGTCTATTGTTAGGA
>CAZPXJ010000295.1:0-2599 GCA_964590855.1 uncultured archaeon | reverse complement strand
TCATAATCATATCATATGCGTCTTCATTTTGTAAATTCTTGAAAGACCATTCATTTCCACTCATGATTCGCTTCACTAGTATTGCCGCTCTATGGTCAGTATTTTCTTCCTCTAATGGCCTAAGCTCTTTATCCAGTTTCTCCGTACATTTCGCGATTACTTCTGAGGCAAAGGATAGGATTGGCGGCGCATTTCTGTAATTTTGAATCAAATATACATCGGCTGGATCTGAGAACCAGGAATCGAATTTTATCATGAATTTCGAAGAGGATCCAGCAAAGCCATAGATAGCTTGCCAATCGTCACCAACACAGAAGAGTCTACAATCTTCATTGAGATTCTGTATAGTCTTCAACAAATTGAGTCGTTGAAAGGAGATGTCTTGAAATTCATCAACTAGAATCATTTTGTATGATGGAAGTAATGATGGATCGGTTTCTTCTATAGCTAATATTGCATGATTTATCATGTCTTCGAAGTCTATTTTGCCATCTTCTAGTAAATATTGCTCATAATGAGTAAATGTCTTTATTACCAAGTCGAGAATAAATTGTGCTTCATACTTCATTTTCTTATCTGATGAATCGATGGATTCAGCTTTCGTCTGAAGTTCAGTTGGATTATACCCATAGATTTTTGCAGTTTTGATTGCGTTGATGATAGTATCATGGACTGTGGTTGATTCATCTGGAGTCAAACCGATTTTCCTTAATAATTCTTGATACGAAAGTTTAGTGAGTACGACTTCCTGTTTTGCAAAATAGTCTTCCAATATTGAGGTTAATTGATTAGTAGCAAAATGTGAGTGATTTGTTTCCCAGAGTGTTTTACCATGTTTCTCAAATTGTTTCCGTTTCCACTCCATATCAATGATATATCTCACACCCTCTTCTTCACTGTAAAAATCAGGCGGATTGTTATTCTCATCGACACTCCAATGTTCAAGATAAACATCATAATCTGGTAGATAGAAATCTGGATGATAGGAACGCTCTGGGTCAGCGGGGTCTCTATCACACCATTCAACCTGTTGTTCATATACATAGGCGATTCCATGCTGAATGAAGAAATTTGTAATATCACGCTCTGCAATGCTACTAACAGAAGTGCCATCAATGGCATTGTAAGATTCTTGAAGCAAATAACGATAGTATTCATCGATTTCTTCTGCTTCCAAAACTCTCTCCCTCCCCCTCTTCTTCCGAACAGATAGATATGAGAGAAATGAGGTTTGAAAGTCATCATCTTCATCAACTAGAAGATCAATTATTGATACAATCATTTTTTCACTATCAGCTTCTACGGCTTTTCTACGATTCATTAAATTAAGAGAACGCAGAATTCGAGCACCAAAACTATGAAATGTCATCACATTCACAGATTCGATCTTGAATTGTTTTTCCAGTCGAATACGGACCTCTTCAGCTGCAGATTTGTTATAAGCAAGAACCAAGACATCTTCAGGTTGAACGTCACCCCTGAGGATAAAGAAAGCAGCTCGTGATGTTAATACATGCGTTTTTCCAGATCCAGGCCCAGCAATTACTAGGTTATTGAAATCGTTAGTCAAAATGGAAAGGACTTGCTCTTCATTGAATGGTCGACCATTATGATATTTACTACCATTGAAAAAACCGTCGTGAAGGTATCGCTGGTATTTGATGTATTCACCGTTATAATTACTCAGGAAGCTCAAATGCAACTTGATTTGTTCTTTGGTATCTTCTATCAAATAATCAAATTTTGGTGGGAATGCCAGAGTTGCATCTCTTAATTTTACCAGGGTTTTCCTAAACGCTGCTTCGATACGTTTAGGCAAATACATTTGATATTTCTTCAATTCCTGAAGATCTTTAGACGCTTTAGCTAATTCATTCTCAATTATGATTGCCTTTACTTTTGCCCTCTGGTATTGCGATTGCTCCCATCTAAAATAGACATAACAGATTATCAGTATTAGAACTAAAGAGAGTCCGTAGGTAACAAACATCAGAAAGAAACCAATGAGCAGACTTCCAATTAGATTAAACTTGTCCTGAAATGTGAACTCAACTCGGGCATCATGAAATCGCATCCACTCACACCACGTTGATGTTTCAAAATTTATCCCAAGTAAATTTTTTGCGGATGTCATAACCGAATAGGATTGCTCCCAAAAGCACTGCAAATGCGTTTATTCAATGTGAAATCTTTTTAGCATCGTACTATATTGCAATCGTGGGGTATTTTTGTGAGTATTGATAAGAGCACAAGACATTCGCGTATAATTGGAAATTTCGGAGAATACATGATTTGTAATTAGTTGTCCCGCTCAGGATTTGAAGTCGCAGTTGTGGATCATACAGGAATCGATTTGGTGGCATACAAAGAGAGCGTTGGAAGGCTAGGTATAACAGTGAAAACAAAACCCAAAATATATTAATCTTATACAGGATAATCGATTATGTGTGGTAAGGTCTAGTTCGTTAATTAGTGGTGTTTACAATGTATTGGTGTCCTAACTGCGGAAGATCAATGAAACTAGAAACTCCAGAAGATCTCATCTGCTCCTGTGGATTCGAGTCGCGGAAAATCAAAGAGAAAAAATCACGTGGAATGA
>CAZPXJ010000294.1:0-2602 GCA_964590855.1 uncultured archaeon | reverse complement strand
CAGCTCTAGCTTTAGGGATAAGTGCCCCAGAATCAAATGTAATGCGAAGACCACCAAGAGATCCTGAAGAACCGTTAATTGACAATAAGATGCTATTCAAGATTGTCTTTACAGGCTTACTCTATGGAATTGGTTCCATGATAATCTTCTATTGGTCTACTAATTGGGGTGCAGATTTAGCTTCTTCCGTTCCTGAACTTGAACGTGAAAGAGCTTTGAATACAGCACAAACAATGGTCTTTGTAGCTCTGGTGATTTATCAGCTTTTCAACTCACTATCAACTAGTCTAGATGGTTCCGTCTTTTCCAAAAAGATATTTAAAAACCGTGCTCTTTTTGGAGCTGTCTTTCTGGGGTTAGTTTTGATACTTGTAGCTGTGTATGTTCCATTCATGAACACCTTCGTCAAAACAACACAATTGGAATTATATCACTGGGGAATTATACTCTCTACCGTGATACCTATATTCTTCGCTGAAGAACTAAGAAAATTTATCGTTAGAAAACTCTATCCCCCACCTTATGTTCCAGAATATGATGCAAGGAGTTGCTGATTTTTACTACTTTGTTGCAATCAATTTTTAGAAGGTCTTATGGGCCTATTTAGATGCATTATGTTATATGTGTGAAAAATAAAACTCTAAAATTGTGTTTTAAGCCTTCTAACTTCTTCACGGGAAGGCTTATTTAAGTCTTTTCTATTTATAAATGTTTTGGTGACACGTAAAATTGTTGTGGCATAGATTTAAGAATAACCGAACCTCTATTAAGTTTGAAGGTGAAAAAGTTGGCATTAGTTACTTTGCCTTTCTTTACTGTTTTGTGGGTAGCTTTAGCCACAGCTGGTGGTTTGGCTATACTAACTCTAATTTTAAAACTAATGAAAAGTTCAAAGACGGATGTTGAGCATTTAGCAAAATTCTCAGAGTAAACTCTTAGTTAAAAGTTAGGATTAAACAGCAACCGTTAAAAACACATATGTTTCAACTGTTTTGAGTAGAATTCATAATTGATTTACGATTATTCAATTATTACTTGCAAGACTTAGGGGATATAATTGGTAAAAACCATACTACAGAATAAGTTTATTTCACTTACAGTATTGTTACTGATGAGTAGTTCTTTCTTGGTATTTTCAGCAGGAGCAAAAACAGATTCGATTGTAGTAGATGATCTTTCGCTAAATTATGTTGATTCTGCATCAATTGCTATCTCTCAAAATTCTCAATTTGAACTATACGGTTTTACAGGAAATGGCAGCGAATCAAATCCATATATAATAGAAAATCTGAAAATTATTACTGAAGCATACTATGGTATCTACATACAAAGCACAACTAGCTATTTTATTGTCCGTAATTGCCTTGTAGATGCTTATCTTATTGGTATTAATCTCAACGATTTAGCTGATGGGACAGCAAATATCTATAATAACACTTGTAAGAATATCAAAGGTGGTACAGGAATAAAAGCTATTTTTTGTCCAAATATAACAGTGGATAGTAATAACTGTCAAAACAATTACGAGGGAATTTCTTTGGAATACTGTAATAATACGGCAGTAATGAATAATAAATGTGGGTTCAACGCTGTACCTATAAGTGTCTACTATAGTCAGGATTCTTATATTTATAACAATACATGTGATTATGGTCAGTATGTAGGCATAGATATTTTCCATTGTAATCAATCAATAGTTGCAAACAATACTATAATAGGTGTTGGAGGGAATGAAGCTCTCTATCTAGGTTATTCTAGTAATTTGACAGTAAAATATAATCAAATCATGGATAGTGGAACAGGAATAGTAGTCTTTGCGATATTAGAATCAGAATTTTATGAGAATGTTATAATGAGATGTGATTCTTATGCATTATACGTAGATTGGTATTCGTACGAATGGCCATCAGCCAATAATTCTTTCCATCACAATTATTTCATAGCAAACGCTTGGGATAGTAACCGTTGGTTTCATCCAACATCACAAGCTTTAGATAGAGGATTCAATAGTTCTTGGTTCGATACAAACACAAATGTCGGTAACTACTGGAGTAACTATACAGGCTCTGGAGTGTATGAGATAGATGGAGTTAGGGACTTCTTCGACCCTTATCCAATATCTGTAATCGATTCGGACTCAGACGGATTAGATGACATGGTAGAACTATTCGTCTATTATACTGATATTTACAATAACGATACTGATGGAGATGACCTCCTAGATGGCGTAGAGGTTTATACTTATGGAACCAACCCTCTTAGCGTAGATAGCGATTTTGATAATTTAACAGATAGTGATGAAATTTTTATCTACAACACTTTACCCACATTAGAAGATAGCGATTATGATAATCTAAAAGATGGGGAAGAAATTCAAATTTATGGTACAGATCCCAGACGAAGAGATTCGGACTATGACACTCTTCCAGACGGTTGGGAGGCAATTAATGGTTTAGATCCTTTGTCCAATGACGCAGAAGAAGACCCTGATTTCGATGGTCTAATTAATCTGGATGAATATAAAGAGGACACATCACCTTTTAATGATGATACCGATGCTGATTTCTTAAGTGATGGTGATGAAGTTCATATCTGTTTCAGT
>CAZPXJ010000293.1:0-2612 GCA_964590855.1 uncultured archaeon | reverse complement strand
AATAAAATCATACGCTTCTGCTAATCTTGCAAAATGCTCAATCTCTTCTTGAGTAGCATCGGGTTTGCCAAAAGCAATATTATCCTTAATAGATTTACTGAAGAGAAAAACCTCCTGTTCTATCACACCAATATGTTCTCTAAGATTGGATAAGCAGAAGTCTTTGATATTAGTTCCATTGATATAAAGAGCACCTTCCGTTGGATCATAAAACCTCATCAGAAGTTTCATCAAGGTAGATTTACCTGAACCAGGATTTCCTATGATTGCAACTGTTGATTCTCCTTGAACTTCTAGATTGATTTTGTTCAAAGCCTTCTTTCTAGTGCTATCACCATTGTAGGAAAAGGAAACATTTTCAAAACGGATAGCACCTTGCTCCCCTGACCAAAATGCTGGTGAAGAAGGTTCAGGAACATACTCGTGACGTTCCTTCATTTCATAGATCCTTTTAGCAGCTGCCATACCGATTTGAAACTGAGTAATGGTCCAACCGAATTGCCAAGTAGGCATGACCAATGTCATAGCTAAGAATACGTAAGTTATCAAATCATCCAGTGCAAGGAATCCTGCTGTTACATCATATGCTCCCCAAAGGAAACTTAGAGCTATGACAAGAATTGTAATTGCTACTGCATAGTATCTTGCACTTAATATTCCTCGTCTTGTATTGATGGCTCTGAGCTTATCTGTTTCTTCATCAAACTGGCTAATTTCTGATTTTTCTTTAACAAAACTTCTTATCACTCTTATTCCTGTGATACTCTCTTGTAATCTAGAATTTAACAATCCATTCTGTTCCATCTGAGCTTTAGAGATCGGTCTGAGTTTTCTATTATAGTCCCAGATAGCTACTACGTAGAAGGGTAGAGCAGCTACTAGAAGGAGAACCAACTTGGGACTAATCCAGAGCATTAGAGAGACAGAAAAAATCAATGTAAAGGTTGCTTCAAACAGAAACTTGACTCCTGGAGCAATGAAGATATTCATCTGTCGGGTGTCATAGGTTGCTCTGGCCATCACATCACCTATTCTCACTCTGTCATGAAATTCTTGGCTCTTCTCCAGTAAATCATTATAGAACTCAGCAGTAACATTTTTTGTCACTTTATGAGCTAAAACTTCGTTAACATAGCTCTGAGTAAAATCAGCTGCAGCTCTAATAACTCCTGAAACTGCGATAAACACCCCAGTTATCAAAATAGCATGGAAAGAAGCAGCGTTGATTTTAACTGTATTGAAACCAATAGTTAAGAGATATTCGGTTGCTCTTCCCGGTTGCTTTGCTAATTCTCCAAAAATGTCTCCAATAAATAATGGTGTAATGGAAACTGAAGCTATGAAGATGATGAGAAAAATCATCAATATTGTAGATAGAAGTTTCTCTTTTAGGATATGTTTGAAGAACCAGAACTTATAACCCATTTTAAAACCTATTTCTATTCTCTATTGTTAATCATCTACGATTGTTTTTTGAACTTTATCAAAGAACACAATTATATGTTCTTTAGGGATTCACGCTCCTTCTATATTTCTTCTAATTTCATTTCTTCTAGTTGCTCATCTCGAACTGAATCATCATTCTGTTCATAATAATCTGATTTACTTCTAGAAAGATTTATACATTACTTAACAACTAGATTATCATGTTCCAATTAAGAGAATTCGAACCTCCCAAGAGGATTCAAATTGCTATCAAAAACTTATTCATCATTATGGCTTACATTCTCATCATAACAATGTTTTTGGCTATCAATTATTACTATAAGAGATATGTATTTTTCAGTGAACACATCAGCAATCTAGGTTCTATGTATAACGATAACAGCACTTCTATGATTATAATGATTGTAGGTTTCGGGATCAATAGTATCATGATGCTAAGCGTTTCTATTTTATATCTTGTCAACAGAAAAGAATTGGAAGGAGCTATAGTTAAAGGAGTTTTAGGATTTGTTATAGCTTTTGGTGCAGCTGGTGTTGCTATCCCTTTAGATCATCCCCAATTGAGTACTCTCCACGTTGTTGGTGCAGCTTGTTTCATTGGTGGATTTGCAGCATTCAATGCTTATCTTCAAATTACCAGTTCCTATCGTAAGATTTTCAAAAAAGAAGTTGATTCAAGTAAAGCAGATACTATCTGGGATATAACTCTTTCAGCAATTGTCATTATCGTATTGCTTGGCTATTTTACTATTTTTGCTTTAGACAGATTAGATATAGGCGCATCTTGGCACTTTGGACCAATTTTCCAAAAAGTAATAGTATTTGTAGAAATACTTGCATTATACTTCATAGACAACAAAGATGTGTGAAACTCTAAAGAGAAAACCTTTTTCTCTTTTTTTTTCAAGATGATTGTTAACTAAATTGAGTCTTGAACTATTGAGGACTGATCATTCTGTATAGTTTTAGTTTGTTTATTCTTAATTGATTTACCTATCGCGAGAACTCCTAATCTTATTGCCACGGCAACGATTGAGCTACTCAACATTAATAGTCCTTCAAGCCAACTAATGAAAAAACCATCACTATAGGAACCATAACTTCTAATTGCAGTCATTAAAGGTACAAATAAAACAATATCTAGAACACACATTGAAGGGGCAACA
>CAZPXJ010000292.1:0-2629 GCA_964590855.1 uncultured archaeon | reverse complement strand
CACTCTGGTCTTACGTATACATAATCCCTGCCTGTTTGAGTCTATTCTATGCTTGAGGCCTGAAGAAATGGTGAAGCTCTTTTATCGACTAAATCAGGGAACTTCATCGATGTATTTTCAAGAACTTCGGTCTGCTCTTAGTTGGATTCATACTTCTTAGTGCCTATTAAACAACCCATCAATAGAAGACGGTTTGTCAGCAATCTTGCAGGTATTTGACATCTTTAGATAGTGAAGTTGTATTTCTCCAGCGTTACAACGCCAACACTTGAAGCACACTTAATCTTGTGAGTGTGATAAAAAAATGAGACCTGGAGAACCTGGCTTACCGGAACCATGGAACCACTAATGGTGACAGAGATTATAGCATAGTCCCGCTCTGGGGACTTTTCCTTCTTTTTATGCAAATTAGGGAAAGATTACTATTTACATAAAATGTTAAGAGATAACTCTAAAATGGGTTAATATTAGAATTACTCAAGAACTCTTTTGGGGAATCTCTTGATGCCTGCTTCGAACTCGATTGTAGCACACATTTGGTTTTCTTCAGAAGCGTATGAAAAAGCAATTCTTCGGTTCGATCAAGATGAAATTATGGCAGAAGTGGATTCAGGAAGAGTTCTGAAAGGGCAAAATTCAGATGGCATATTTTTCGAAATTAGTGATGGATTCTCTCTTGATAATGCTGGGAATACCAGAATCGAGAAAATGAAAGCACGTCTTAAGATACAATTGAAGCCTACCATTGTTTGTAAACATCCATACACAAATGTTGGAGGGCAACTAGTCGAAGATATTTTTCCTCCTTCAACATCAGGATTTTACGGGAGATTGTTAAGTGGAAAGAGTAACGCTGTATTTTTCATTCATCAAATAGAAAGCAGTGAACTATTCTGGCTAGCTATAGTAGAATCCGACAGTTCTCGTATATATGAAACACAAATAATCAAACCTTATGAGGCTGAGGCATTATCGCTTAATGAAGATAATCAAATTATCAATTCTTGGTATAGTCAATCAATCAAAAACCAATCAAACATGCGAAAGGAAATTTTGAGTATCTTAGATGAACCATCTCAATCTAGAAAAGAATTATCAAAGATACTCGACAATGTTTATATACCAAATCTCGAAATTGGAAATACTATAAGAGATACCTATAATCAGATTGTCCCTTCATCGTTTCCAGAAGAAATTCGAGATGAATTGATGACCTTTCTTACATATGTTGTACAGAATAAATTCCCTGATGAAGACCCACTCTCGTATTTTTTCAAATTTTCATCCATGATTGTTTTAGAGGATTTACTGAGTAATCATTTAATGCATGTTTTAGATGGTACAGATTTTCCTCCTTATGTAAAATTAATGATTTTAGCGGAGAGAGAGCAACTTCAAGCTCCAAAACGAGCTGTATCCGATGTGGTTATGAATTCACCATGGCTTCTATACAGTCAGAAATGTGCAGAAATGCGTCCTAATTGGTTGGATATATCCTTAGATTCGGTCAGAGAGCTAACCAAATCTAAGAGAATAGTAGTCGGTTTGCCTACTACAAAGAGTGAGGCAAAAAGATCAAAACAGTCATGGAAGAAACGATTTGCAGAGATTTCTTATGGATTGCTTTTGCGAGGTGTTATTGATCCTGCAACCTTGAGTTTAGTTGAGCTGGTTTATCTAGGCGCAGCCTATAGATGGCCTCATCGCCACATGAAATTCATTTCTCGACTGGGAGGAATAAGTGAAAATGCTCCTCACCTTCAAGTAATGTTAATGCCTTCATCATCCACCGAGCGTGTAAAAAGAGTACTTCCAGGGATTTTACACGTCAAATGGTCCAAACGAATTTCTAATTATAGACTGTATGATAGTAAATCAAAACAATGGAAAGTACCAATTGACCAGATTATTGATTCGATAGATACAAAGAGTTCAATTAAGAAATTAACCAAAGAGTATGATGGTCTAAAAATCCCTGAGCCATATATGATATCAAAGGATGACGCAAAGGTTGCAGATCTTGTAGCTGAAGGTATCGCATCTTTTTACCTAGAATCGCCTGGATTTCTGAAGAATCTAGATTTGGATAATAGACTAGTTAGTAAAACCATAACAAAACTCGTAGAAAGAAAGATTATGGAAGTGTCATATGCAGTTTCAGATCCGAGTTTGGTTTCTCTAGCGATAATAGTTCAGGGGGAGAGTGGTTCGGTTACCGCTCTTGCTTCGTCTTTTCTAAAATATGCACCAACATCATCTGTAAGACTGAATGAAATGAGTGATAATGGAATTATTCTCTCCAGACTACCTGAAGAGTCCATTTACGATATTGCAAATCAGTTGACCACTCGTGGATTAGAAAATGAATTGAATGTTCGTTGTATGAGACCTACGACATTTCGACGATACACCTCAAATCTCTACCAACGCCTGTTGAGAGAAGATGGAACTTGGGATGATGATGTGAGTGCCTTCCTCTCCCAAGCGAGATCTAGGAGAAAAGAGATGTCAGAGAGTAATGCTTAAAACCAAACGTGAAAAACAGATGCCTTGATGGCGGCCATAGTCCTGAGTGTACACCTGATCTCGGCCGAACTCAGAAGTTAAGCCTTATTTTTCCTAGATAGAA
>CAZPXJ010000291.1:0-2632 GCA_964590855.1 uncultured archaeon | reverse complement strand
GCATCATCATAGTTATTGTTTCCATTTGAGGAGAGCCTCCTCCATGAATACCTGCTACTTGCATTACTCCAGCTAACTCACTTACAGCAAGGGTTTCTATACCTTTAAAACATTTATACATATTTTCAGTTTTAACTCTCGGATTTCTTTTCAAATATTTCATTGCAAGTTCTCCTACTTCTTCACTGTAAAAAGAACCTTCAAATGGTAAAGTTGCTATAATACCTCCAGATAGATCCGCTAAAATTTTATATTCTTCGTAAATCATTTCCCCTGCTAATCTTCTTCCTGCATTTGTTAAAATTTCATCTGGTACTTGTGTTCCTGAAGGTGCTCTTTCAGAGTGTTTTGCACTTGATTCGCCTGCTGCAAAAACCAGTTCTGCTAAACCAATCAAATGAGAAATCTTGTCCTGAGCATGACTTGTTTTCTCAATTCCATTATATTCTGCTACTAAAGCGGAGGCACTTGCAATTACTTCAGACGTGGCAGGTTTACAACCCGTGTAACTGTGTCTGTGAAAATGAGCAAACATTAGTGCAAGAAATCCGGCATAAGGTGTCTCTCGAGGATCTCCATTACCATTCATAAATACTCTCTCATTTGGTACAAATACATCATCAAAAATTATAAACGTCTCACAATCTCCTAATTTTGATGCTGGAGAATCAATTACCTTGCTTTCTCTTACCCACGCAGGTCTAGTGAGAAGTTTAACTCCATCCCAATCAGCTGGTAAGGCAAAAGCAACAGCATAATCCGCGTCATCTGGACTCATGTATCGACCAGGAACAACAATCATTTCATCTGCATAAGCTGTGTTCGTGATATTGATCTTACATCCTCTCACAATAATTCCATCTTCTCTAGTTTCTACAACGTGGAGATATTGATCGGGATCTTCTTGTTGGAAAGGCCTTTTAAGTCGGTCTCCTTTAGCATCTGTTTGAGCACAACTTGCGACTAAATCTTTCTCCTGAAACATTTCCATGTATTTTAGAAATCTCTGATAATAATCAGTGTGTAAGGCTTGATCCATTTCATAGGTAATAACAGAAACTGCATTTAATGCATCTATACCCATACATCTTTGTATACAGCCCCCCACGCGATGACATAATCTACGAGTCATGAGTTGCTTCTTAAGTAAATCATCTTCACTTTGATGGATGTTAGTAAATCGATTAATTTTATTACCAGTAATATGACTTTTAGCAGTACATAAATCTTCCCATTCTGGATCATGTGCCTTATCAAATGTTTCTTTTACGATAAACATTCCGCCTTTTATTCGAGGATCTGTTCTATCTACTTTCTCATCTCCAATGTAGATGTTTGGTTTCATCTTTTTTAGATCTTCAACATATTCTTCAAATGTCCTCATTAATATCAATCCTTTATAGTTATTCTATAAATTGAATACCAAAATATTCCCACACTTATTTAATTATTTATTAATGAATCTTTTGTCAAAAATCTAAATTACTTATATTTCTCAACCACCAGATGTATATGAAATTTACATTTAGCAAATGCTACAGAATAAAGAAAGGTTTTTAGGTAAATTATAGTTTTTATCACAATTTATAGCACTAAGCTATAAATAATTTTATTATTCTCTATCTCAATGATGGAAAAGAAGAAAAAAGGTCAAAGATTAGGTGATTTTAATGAAGAATTAACGAGCTCCTTTCTATAATAAAAAAAAGGAATTAGATTTAAAATTTCGGTGAATCGGCTGTTCTATGTGATTTTTTTTAAGTCAGTTGTAACGTTTGTACGTAAATAGAAGCCAAATAAAGCCGAATACTCCTATGATTGCAGATGCCAATACTAACCAGCTTCCCCAATATGCTACATCAAATCCACCCAAAAGAGAAGCTATTCCTTGAACCGCCATGATTGCAAGAACTACGAATGCCATGCCCATTGCGTATTCTTCTTCCTTGAACATGCCGATTCCCGCTACTATGGCAAAAACACCGAGCACTACAGATAATAATGCTTGACTTCCAAATAATTGTACGGCTGCGGCTTCAGTTAACCAAGCGGGTATTGCAAGAGGCACTCCAAACCAGGCTAAAAACTGCATTATCGCTTGAACCACATATAACAGTCCAATGATAATCAATAGCCAATTAAGTAATTCATTTGAATCTTTAACTTTTTTTGTTTCATCCATGATTTATTCCACATCGAATTTAATATAAAAAATATAGATGTTGAAGATGAAATGGTAATTTATGAATATAAACTTAATTTTTATAGATTAATAAATAAAATAGTAATAAAATTGAAAATTGCCTTTGAAAATGCAAAAATCATTATCTCCCGAGAAAATTTGTGTAGATCTTGAAAATAATCTGCTTAGTAAGGCGTTTGCGATAGAGTTAGTATTCTCGTTAATTGAATCAAGCGGAGATCCAGATATTCGTGAGAGTTCGATTGACGCTTTCAAAAGAATAGAGAGAAAGGACGATAAAATTTTTGAATTTATAGAGAATTTTCTCTTATCCGATGAAAATTCTCGTGTTAGAAGCGCTGCAGCTAAATTAATTGGGCATTCATTCTTAGCGGAGGGCGTTAAATCCTTAAAATGGACAATTCATCATGATAAATCGCCAATAGTTCT
>CAZPXJ010000290.1:1164-2672 GCA_964590855.1 uncultured archaeon | reverse complement strand
CGAAAAACCGGAGATAGTCAAACCTTTTCGTATATTGCTCAAGAATGACATGCAAAGGATTAAAGATTATTTCAGAATATATCAATATGAGGCATCTAAAAGGGTAGTCGAAAACCTGCTTGATAAATCACACATTTTAGAAGATGAAGAGATTTCCAAATTGCATGATATAAAGGAGATACTTGAAGGCTTCATATCATGGGAGAGATTCGATCACAAAGGTGCATTATCTCACTTTAGAAGTGTGGGATCCTTGTCTGTAGAAAATCAAAAGAAATATCTTGAGAAGATGATGGCTGAACGTAATGGAATTAACGCAAGATACGTACAAAAACATTACAATCCAAAAGCTGACGGAGATAAGAAAATGTCTGATTCACCGAATATCCCAACAACCGGTCTTATACTTGATATATTTCATAACGCCATGAGGAGATCAGACGAAGGCAACTATGATGATGCAATAGCCAGGTTGTACAGGTGTCTTGAGATGATCGAACAACATCTGTTATTTATAGAACACGATCTATTAACATCAAGTATCAATCCGGAGGAGCTAAAAGATAAGATACCTCTAGATTTCTTCCAAATGTTGTGCGACAAAAAGAAGTATGACAAACAGACGATAGAAGTCGGACTGGTAGAAGGCTTTGAGATTCTGAGTTACTTGAGCGAGAAACATCCTGTGACTAAAGAATATACAACTAAGAAAGATGTTCTAAAAAAGTGCCTACGGTATAGGAACTATTCTATCCTTGCGCATGGAACGAATTCCATTCAGAAAGATAACTATGAGTTAATGGAAGAAATTACTGAAGGATTTATTGAATCGATCGTACCGGACGTCGATAACCGCCTTAATGAAATAGAGGAACTTTTTGATGCGAGAATACTCGAATAAAGACCAAAAAGGGCTGGTCAATCGTCATTATTATTATCTTCGTTATCGTCATCGTTGTTATCGCCGCTATCCTCATCATTCTCTTCACAGAGGGAATTCGTATTGTCAAGAGATGTGGGAGCTGTCGTAGGAGTAGGCGCATTTTGTTGACATACCTGAAATCCATAGTTGTCCAGATCAGAACAGATAATATTTGATGCAATTCGCTGGAAATGAGGATCTGACTGAATATCATCTATGTCAGAATCATCAAGTATGTTGTACTGTTCTCCCTTATCTATATTGTAGTCTATCAAGTCTTCTGCACTTGATTTTGTAAAGATCGAATCCATATCCATTATATTAGAGTAGATACCTTCCGTCCCGTTAGCAAACTGTACGTCTGCAATGAAGTAGTTAAGTCCTTGACTGTCCATTTCCAGGACTACCTGTTCGTTGAGGGGCACGTCCGAGTAATATCTAGAATCGCCAAGTATGTCGTCTGGTGAATCGTAATTTTTTATTGGCCCTAGGAGCAGATGTTTGATATCGACTAGTCCTATCTGGCTTGGTTGGTCAAAATGAAACCTCACCACAGGATAATAGTCGCCGAGCTCTCCTGTTGTGG
>CAZPXJ010000290.1:0-1154 GCA_964590855.1 uncultured archaeon | reverse complement strand
TTTCAACTGGTGACTGACTGGTTACGACAGAATACCTCAATGGTAGTTGGCTGTCTCCTTCTTTGTCGTCAGTTACAATCAATTTTGGGGGCAGTGGGTATGTATCTCCTGTTCGAGTTCTCGGTTGTAGTAAGATATCGCTGTCTTGCAGGGCACTTTCTTCTAGAGTGTTATTAATGAGGCTTGAGATGTTTTCCCTACCTGGAATGGATAGGGAATCAGATTGTTGAGGTGAAGAGATAATATTCGGTTCTGTTAGTTCAGTCATGCCAACATCTGAAGACGTTCTAAATGAGCCGATCATTGTTTGTGCAACTGGCAGGTACTCATCGTATTTTCCAGGTTCGGCTGCGTACTTTATTGAGTAGGCAGTACCATTTGCCACTCCAATCACCCGCATGACTTTTGAAGTGGAACGATCTTGAAGATATTCGTACATCTCGATTTGCTCAGCCTCCATGTCTTCCAGTGTTGTATTGGAGCTTTCAATGATCCTATATTGAGACGGAGATTCGTAAGCAAAATTTAGAAATTGGTCGATAAACTGACTTCTTGTAATATTCGATGAATCTAGGGGTTGAACCGCCACGGCTAAAGTAGCAGGTGTGTATACTACGATAGACGTGGGTGTTTCATGCTCCTCCACCGAAGGAGCCACAAACCTGACTACCTGGTAAGGTCGAAGGTTTACCTCTGAAGGTGTCCAATCGCTTGGATATGATATGCTGATGTTGTAGTCAGGATTACTGTAAGTCAGATATTGTACTTGGGATGAGACCGTCTGGGAAATCCCTAAAGAAAACATGAATGAAAGAAAGATTAGTATTACAACGCTTGCGAACATGAGCATATTAGTTACGTGGACTGGTAAATAAGATTTAGCCGGTTCATCCATGCGTCCAGAAACCCGTGTGACAGGTGGGATATCCTTTAGCATTTCACGACATTCAATCGAAACCTGAATCGTAGTATTAGTTTCACCTTCTGATTGCTTTTTCCATGTCACGCTACACAAACAAAAGAAAAATATGCTCTGATGCACGATCCATTAGTATTTTAGTTCATTCAAACGGTTAGTCATGTTATTCGATTGAACATATTATACAGAGCTGCCTTTAGTAAGATCTCCCTTACCATGTAAGGAAATTTTCTAG
>CAZPXJ010000289.1:0-2692 GCA_964590855.1 uncultured archaeon | reverse complement strand
GCATATTCTGGCGGAATCAGGGTAATTGATGTTACTAACCCTCTTATTCCCGTAGATGTCTCAGGATATGTAAGTGTAACAAATTTTGCAGATGCAAATGGTGTTGCTATCTCTGGTAATTACTTATATGTAGCTATAAGTTCTTCAGGATTGGATGTTTTTGATATAACTATACCATCTACTCCAACTTTTGTAAGTAATATCGATCTTGATGGATTCGCTAAGAAAGTTGAAATCCAAGGCAATTATGCCTATGTTGCTTGTGATTTAGGAGGATTGCAAATAGTAGATATAAGTGATCCTTCTAATATGAGTCGTGTTGCATGGCTGGGTGACAATACTCGTTACTTTGGTGTTGATGTTGCTGGAGACTATGTCTATGTAACTGGCAGGTACGGTATGGATACAAATATGTTTCAAATCTACGATATCAGCGATCCAGAAAATCCAAAAGAAGCAGGTTATTACATCATCGCATCTCAAGGATCAGATGTGTATGTTTCTGGATATTATGCTTATGTAGTAGCTGGAACAACTGGAACATACTCATTTCAAGTAGCTGATAGCAATGGTCACTATGGCTCTTTGTATGGTTCTTCCTCTTTAGCGCAGTCCTCTATGATGTATTATGCACCAGTAGGTGAAGAGTTAGAGAGTGTTATGGTAACTGTTTCTGATACTATTTATGCTGGTACTTCAGTAGAATATTTTGTTTCTGGCGATGGTAGCAATTGGGAAGCAATTACTCCGAGCGTAGAACATTATTTAGCTTATCCAGGACAAATCTTAAGATGGAGAGCTCTACTCTCTACAACCGATAATACGACCACTCCTTATGTGTACAGTATTGCTATTCAATACTATACTCGAGACCTTGAAATAGAATTACTTTATCCCGCTGATGACTCATATATACAGAACCAATCTCCAACCTTCGACTGGACGGACATGCCTGGAGCTTTTGGCTATCTCATTCAAGTAGGTCAAGATCCTTCCTTCCTAGCTTTAGATATAAATGAAACATTGTGGTTCAGTGAATCAGAATATACTGTGACAAGTCCATTAGAGTACTATGGTCAATATTATTGGAGGGTTGCTTTCTATGATGAACATTCTGTCTTGCATGAATTTACTTATCCGAATTTCTTTATAATAGATGAGGAACCAATTATCAATGAATATGGAGTCATTACCGTAGTTCTTTTACTAGTTGGGAGTTTAGGTATTTCAAGTGCAGTAATATTTGTCAAAAGAAGAAAAGCTTAACAGCTTTCTTTTACTATTTTTCTTTTTATTTTTTTACCTTTTTTCCTAGTTTAAGCTTGAGTGCTGTCCAAAGCAGAGGGATAGCTAATCTAGGTTTGAAGAAACTCAGTTTATCTTGAGATCCTGTCATGATTTTTGCCCATTGAATCAGATACTTTACTCCTTTCTTATTACAGAGGTAAGCAAATGCATCTAGAAAGACAGGTATTTTAGCTAAAACTTTCACCATCCTATTCGACCACTTGAAATCTTTGCCAAAGGATTTCATCCATTTCTTCTGATAATTCTTCAAAATCTTTGAACTGAAATCATTCTGCTCAAAAGCCTCTAAAATGGTCTCAGCAGCTAACTTACCTGCATCCATTGAATATTGTAAACCTTCTCCTGTGAGAGGATCTATATGACCAGCAGCATCACCTACTACTAAGAAATGATCGTCATAGCTTTTCTTCACACCACCTAATCTTAAAGGTGCAGCATTTATTGGTTCAATCACAGCTTTTGGTCCTAGAGCATCTACAAGATAAGGTTCTTGAGTTAGGAATTCGTTATGCAATTCTTCAAGATCGCTTGTTTTATACTTCCCGCCTGGAATGATATAACAGCAAAACACCAGATCATCATTTGCTTCTTTGAATAAGGCAACATAACCGGGGTGAATATCTCTGGTGTAAAGACAAACCCCATCAGCTTTGTATTGGTGAGTTCCAGCTTTGACATAAACACTTGTACAAACAGCATCAGGCGGATTCTTAACAACGCCTAATGTTCTGGCGATTTTCGAAACTGCTCCATCGGCAGCGATTAACACCCGTGCTCTGATTTTCTTCTTATGCTTGTCAAATGCTTGAATAGTCCAGTACTTCTTCTTTTCAGAAAATTTCGTTTCTTTTACATTATATTCATCAGCAAATTGTGCTCCTTCTCTAATAGCTGCTTGAACCATCCTATAATCAGCTATTTCTCTTTTGATAGCTATAATTAGATGCTGTCCTATAGCTGAAGCTGAGTTATCGATATATTTTATGCCACGAGGACTTATCAATCCGCCAATTGCAGCCCAATTTCCTTCCTTCTTATCCAGGATTTCTTGGAATATACCCATTTTCTTTAGATGAGCTTGAGCTCGTACAGGATAAGCTTCACCACAATATTTTCTGCGAGGGAATTTCTCTTTATCCAGAAGGATAACACTCTTACCTTGTTGAGCGAGATAGAAAGCAGCTGAAGATCCACTTGGACCTGAACCAATTATACATACATCAAAAATAATATCAGAAATAGATTCAATAGAGGACATGTAAAGGGTTCATTCTAAAGCTTGCATTTAAAATTTCTCAAAAAAAGAGAATAGAGATTTACTCTATTTTCTGTCCGCAATTTTCGCAATATCGATTATCCCTGAAACTTTGTGCCCCACAGTAAC
>CAZPXJ010000288.1:0-2724 GCA_964590855.1 uncultured archaeon | reverse complement strand
CAGATACAGGAGATAAAGAAAGATTTCTTGGCTCTACGTACTGTAAAGGGTCACCTTTTCCTAAGAATGGAAGATAAGTGCTTCCTTTAAGAGCTAAATCTCTATATGGTAAAGGAACAAACCAAGAAATTAAATTATATCTAGTAAATAGAGGTAATCCGTATGAATAATTATCATGATATCTGATTCCAGCAAAATTTGAATCAGTTTCTTCTCTTTCTGCTAAATTTTCTTGAATTGCTCGATCAAAGAAATCAGTTTCTTCGCCTTCTGCAATTTTTTTATTTGTTCTAGTAGTTGTCGGCGCAGTATTTACACTTATTTTGTAGTTAGACGTTATTTCATCAACACCAACAGGATCTTGAGTATCATCATTCACAATAGACTTATCAATACGATCAGGCTCTCTAGCTGTATACTGAGTGTCAGCATCTCCAAAGTTATCTAAAATAGCGTTTGTTACACCATCAAAATCATAATTAACGAAATTATTCTGTGTAATAGGACTATCAGGCGCGAGAGGTCCTAAAGACGGCCTTGTCTGATCAATTGCACTTGTCTTAACTACTGCTGGATCTGGTCCATCTGATCTATGAATTCTACCGCTTGTAGCTGGCTCTGTCTCAATTTCTTCTTTTTCTATTCCAGGGTCTTGAGGTGTTATATCTTCAGCATCCCAAACTGGCACTTTTTCTCCTCCAGGGACAAAGGGAACTGACCTGCCTTGTGCATCAGTTATTATTTCTTCTTCTTTAACTGGATTATGAATTAAGTGAACGAGTTGGTTATCTCCTAGAGTACGGGGCTCAACTTCTCCTTTTTCAAGTCCTGTATCTTGAGGTGTTATTACTTCTTCTTCTTTTGCAATATTTTCCTGTTCTTCGTATATTTCTTTTTCTTGCTTTACTATATCATTTTGTTCTTGATATGCTTCAATCTCTTCTTTTTCTCTGTGAGGTTTTTGAGGAATATTTTTTTCAGTTTTTGACTCATGAAGAAGAGTGCCATAACTACCTATTTCAACTTTTGCAAGTCCAGGATCTTCTGGCCCTACATCTTCTTCTGATTTAATTTCATGATCTTCAGTTTGATTTATATCAACTTCTATTTTTTCTAATCCAGTATCACTTGGAGTTAAATCTTCTTCTGTTTTTGTAGAGTGATCTCCTCCGGGAGCTGCAAGAATTTCTTCTTTAATTCTATGATCTTCTTTAGCTGAAACTATAGTTTCAGTTTTGGAACTATAGTTTCTAGAAGAATACTCTAGCTCCTCTTCAGCATTAACTTGAGTTGCATCAGGAGCATTTACTCTTTCTTCTATTTTTCTTGGTTCACTTGATAAATCATCTATTCTCTCTTCTTCTTTCTTAGTAGGAATAGTAGAATCAATAGCACTTATTCTTTTTTCTTCTTTCGGGATAGAAACAATATCAACGGCAATAGGTTCATCAATTTTTCTTTCGACGCTGATGAATTCTTCTACTCTTTCGAGTTCTTTTTGTGAACGCTCTATCGGTTCTTCAATAACTTCTCGAGTTTTGAAAGCTTTTTGAGCTAATTCACTTATAGTAGTTGTTCTTTTCTTAGATACTTCACCTGGAAGCTGAACATCTTCTTGATCTTTATGATCATGTTCAGCAGGAAGATGAGTTTCTATCCTTTGGTGACCTTCACTTGCCATTGTTCTTTTCCTTATTTAGAAATATTTATTTTAAATTCTGGTCTACTTGGTCGTTTCAAATATTTAGCCATATCATCAACGGCCTCTGCTGTAGATTTTGAATAATTTTCTATCGCTGATAAGTGTTGATTAGAAATTGTTAGTTGCTCAACAACTGCTCCAATATCATTTTTTCCCGGAGCTGTATCACCTCTTCCTCTTCCTGCTACTTTTGCTACAACAGCGAGAATAGGAGCGGCTATAGCCATTCTCATAAATGCTTTTGATATTTGATCAATTTGACTTACAAATTCAGTTGCAAATTTTTGTCCCTTAATTGCGTTAATAAAATCTAATATTGCCATTTTAGCTTCAGCAGCATTCTCAGCAGCAAGTTGTAATCCTGTTCCCATATTCATAAATGATTCGCCAAGTCTAGCTAATCTTCCTCCCATTAATATAGTAGCTAAACCTAGACTCAACATGAGCATCATTAAGACTGCTAATCCGGGAGCTGCAATTAATGCAGCATACGAAAGCATAATAACTCCAGCAGCTAGTCCTGCAAATATTCCAACTAAACTTCCAAATGTAGCGCCAGACTCCATAATCTTGCCGATTCCTTCACTGAATACTTTTATCAATAAAGCAATTGAAAGAATAATACCAGAAACAGCGATACCAATAGCTAGTATTGCAAGGGCAACGGCAAGAAGTCCCGGAGCTGCAACAGTTCCGACAAAACCCATTGCTGCAACAACAAGGGCAAGTCCAATAAATGCAGGAATCAAGATTTTTAAAATAACATTTCCAAATGCTTGCATCTGTTCAGCTGACATGACTGACATAACTTTTGCAAGTACAGCTAGTGATAATATAATACCAGAAATAGCAACACCGATCGCTACGATAGCAACTGCGAGTGCTAGCAACTGAGCTGGATTTGGAAAGCTCTTAAAAGCTTTCCCTAATTTACCTACTTTTCCAGGGTCTGCTTTTGCTATAGCTGTTGCAGGTCCGGGTTTTGGGACTGCCGCTCCAGCTGCTCCAGTAACGCCCTTTCC
>CAZPXJ010000287.1:0-2726 GCA_964590855.1 uncultured archaeon | reverse complement strand
TATAAGAAGTAATTCTTCAAACTATTTTGATACTCTGGAAGTTCCTTTTCTACATGGTGATTTATTACAATTGCCAATCTATGTAGAATCTTCGCCAGACTCTCTGTCAATTCTAAACCCTCCGATCGATTAGTCACCTTCAATTAATTTCTAATCGTCTCTTTCCAATTTCAATCATCCTTTCTATGTTGATTGGCAGTTCTTTGTTTTTCCCGCCAACCACAATCACTCCTACTTATGAGATTCTTTTCTTTTGACAGTTTCGAATAAGTTACAAACAGCAATGTTATCTCATCCATAATCATCTTCAGATCAATCAATCTTTTCTATCACAGATTCTAGTATCGACAGAATGCTGTATTTCAATAGGTTCCAAGCGAAAAGACCCCCACATATAGCATCAAAGAATGAAAATAGTATGAATATTTCAATTGAAGATGGTGATATGACAAAGACACTCAGTATGAAAAGAACCAGACTGACAAATACATAGTATCTCATTTTCTGAGATGCCCGTTTCTTCATCTTAGATATCTTTGAGAAGTTTATTTTAATCATCGACATGGAATCACCTTTTCAAAGGAGGGTTTTCTCAGGTTTCATCTCCTAGACCACGCAAGAATTGTTAGGGACTCCTCGCTTATGATTCTTTTCTGAGGCATTCGATTTCTTTTCTTGGGTATCTATTAGGAAGTGTTGGAATGAAAAATAGAATTAGATAGGAAAAGTGGCGCCGCCGGGAGTAGCAATCTAGGACTTGATTAAAACAAATTTCTGGGATTAGATAAATGCTAAACAGCAATGTTAATATTGTAATCCGAGGCGTGGGTGCGAGAACATGCCGCCGTGGCTCAGTAGGTAGAGCGACAGTGTTGGACGCTGACCGCGTCATACCGCTAAAGCCTGTTACCTTTCGGTCATTTGGCCGAGAGCCAGACAGTTGTTGGTCGTAGGTTCGAGCCCTACCGGCGGCGCCAGTTTCTCCAAAGAATAACAGGTCACAAACTCATTCACGTGTTTTTCCACCATTGCTCAAATTCAATACCCATAGTGGTCAAATCACTCAATGCCTTTTTTGTATCATCGGGATTCTCATGTATCATTCTCCCTACCTTTTGTTTGGTGTGAAAATCATTTGGATGTGCAATAACGCCGAGCTTGATTGCTTCTTTCACTCCAACTGTGCGAGCCTGCCAAACAACGCTGACTCTTCCCGATATTGGGTAGTATCTAATATCGGAGGGCTTTAGCTCTATATTGATACCCATATCTCTAACCATACTCACTTCATCATGGATTAATCTGTTTGGATAGTCCTGCACCTTTTTTTGTAAGTTCCCAGCAACGCGAGATGTCACATCATCAGCGCTCTTCAATAATTCTTCTAGTTTCCCCCATGAGAGAGACCAAGATTTTGCTTTTCCAGTTCCCTTTCTCCCGCAATCCTTGATGAGCGTTTTCTCTTCAGGTCCCACCTTTGGTTCAAAATTATACCTATCTGCCTTATCTCCTGAGTGCAAAACGTTTACTCTATGCCAGATTATTGTGTTCGTTCCAATGCACCCATCCTGAGGTGTAAAATCCTCTAGGTAGGCTCTTTTGACTTCATTGGTTCCCTCTCTGACACTTTTAATGAGTCGTGGGTTTTGAATAGTTCTATCTCCAGATGGAACACCCCTATACATCATCAGTTTCCCTAAAACAAATGGAAAATGAGTGATATAGTGATTCTCCGCTTCAATGAGGTGTGGTGTTGGATTGATTTCTCCAAAATTTTGGGCATTTTCTATAACCTTCTTAATTCGACTAGGATTAGGTTCCCCAAACTTAATGACTCCATTTGGTTCGATGGTGCCATCTGACAGAACAACAGCAGCAAATCGCGCTACTGCAATCTCAAGCTTCTGACCATAAATGAAACGTGGATTCTCGATTCCCCCTTTTCCATTCCATCCTGTAATCCTTGAGATATTATCCTGTATATCTAGGAGTGTCTTGTCAGATATGTCGTTCATCAAATCGAGATAGTCACCACGAATACGGCAGGTCTTAGGATTGATACAAAGATTATCGGCTGATTCTGTAACCAACTGAAGTGCCACTTTCCGAAGGTGTTTCAAAATATCGTCTTGGTCTTGACCTTCGAGTCCTAGAGAAGTCCCTACATCACTAATGTACTTGTCAAATACAGTCTTATCCCGAAAGTAGTAGTACAGGACTCCATATGCATTCTCTAACCGAGTTGGATCCAAATCAGGTTTCCATACATAGAGTTTCCCCTCGACCATGCCATAACGAGTATCATTACTTCTATCAAGAGATTCTCGAACCTGTTGAAATTCTTGTTCAAAGGAGCGAAGTTCCTTTTGCGTTAGATTGAGGCTCTTCTTTATATCAAGAGAATGTATTTGTGACCCTTCTTGATTTTCAGACATGATCTTCTGAATACCATCAGAGATTTTCTCTCTGGTCAGTTTCTTGGATTCAGTTGTCGAAAAAACCTCACGAACACGGTCATCCGGTACTCTGCGAATCCCTTTTTGCTCTCGTATTTCCCTAAGTTCCCTCAACCGCTCGTCATGCACAGTAGATGGCTTTGTCTTAACATCTCGCTCATTTTCAATATCTCTTGAGCGGCCTCCATCCTTCTCGCTTCTTATTCTCCGTATTTCTCGAAATACCGACTCAGGAGAAGAAGTTGGAGGCTTATGATCCGACTCCTTCTT
>CAZPXJ010000286.1:0-2727 GCA_964590855.1 uncultured archaeon | reverse complement strand
ATTTATTCAAAAAATGATAAAATAATCAGTTTGTTTCAATATACTTGTCCAAAAATCCCTTGATTATATAATACAGTAAGGATTAGCCACAAGAGAGCTACAAAGCCGATATACACAATGATTAAGAGTAATAATCTTATCCAATACTTCTGTTTTGAGTAGAAAGACCAGAGTTTGTTTTTGCCTAAAAATCTTGGTATAAACGCTCTGGTTTTTGAACGATAATCAATATACTCCTCTTCGAATTTCTTTTTCAGGAACCAGTCTTCCAAGTGAGACCATAATATCAATATAAATGAGAACAGGGACCAAGATAATATCTCTCCTGAACGAATTCCAGCATCAGTTGTCCAAGGAAGATAGAGTGAGATAACTAAGGACATTAGAATGATTCCCACATGTTGTGGATGTCGGATAATTTTGTATGGTCCCCCTATTGCTAATCCTTCTTTTTTGTAAATAGTTTTTACAATAAAACTCAATCCCCAGATAAATATGATTAGGCCAAATAGAAAGATTATAAACTCAAAAACAAGTAGAGTTACTATTCCTGGTACTACATGTGATCTAATGTCCAAACCAATCCACAGTTCAACAAGAGCATCATCAATGAAAAACTCGAAAAAATTCCATGAGAGATAATACAGTGGAACCATCATAAGCATCGGTGAGATTATCCCCATTATTATGCCAGCATAAGCCCACACTAGAGAAAAAGTTGCTACGAATCTCGAAACGATCTCTAAGAAAAGGTATTTTAGTTTTCTTTTCATTTCTACCACACGATTTTAGTTTCCAGTAAATAGTATTAATATGATATAAGAATTTAACTTCTTCCTTTCAATTCATTGAATTTCTGAAAAAAAAGAAGAAGAGGGTAATACATAATGTCACCAATATAGAAACCAAGTATAAGACAATTGGTCATCATATAGAGGATCCTGATATGGCCAATCATCCTGTGTTTCTGTTGTAGCATATGTAAAGGCACTACTGTCACTATATCCATCACTAATTCTTTCAAAGAAGAAATGCTCAAAACTGGGTTCAACATTAGGTATGGGATCACCATCAAACCATCTATAAGCTAGACTATCTTCATCGGTAGTAGTTATAATGAATCTATTAGCTCCTTTACAATCGTCTATAAAATCACCACTATAACATGAACCTATTATGACGAATATGCTATCAGATTCTATATCATCTAGACTTGAACCAAACTCGCTAGAGTACATCTTGTCAGGATTTTGATAGAGAGAGGCATCTTGCATTGTACAGTCTGATTCATCAGTACCAGACTCATAATTTCCATGTGTCATTACATGAATGAATACATAATCTTCAGCACCTTCTATATCATCCAAGTCTTCCATGTCTCCTTCCCAATCTCCTGTATTCTCATGGTAGATTATAGTATCAAATCCTTCTTCAGCTTCTAGTTGATCTCCAAAGTTGTCAATATAGCTTTCAGTTATTGCATCGGTTGCGTAGAAGAACACTGCGATTTTCTCAACAGTTCTAAAGTTATGACTAGTAGTTTGATCACTACAATAGATGTATAATGAATTGAAAACTACACTTGTATTTTCTGCTTTAAGTTCACAATAAAGATTTTCCTGAACTTCTTCAGAAAACGAATAGTATCCATTAACATCTGTTGTGTCAGAATCTAGGACTGTTAAACCATCTTTGAGCTTAACAGTTGCACTCGAAATTGGATCACTTGCGTCATCGTATACGTATCCATTACAAGTTTGAGTTATTTCCCACTCAATATCTAAATCTGTTCCTGTGCTAGGATAGAGATATGTGTCACGATAAATGGTTGTATAACCACTTTTTTCTACTTTAATTGTACATTCAATAGTTTGTTGAAGCAAATCAGTATACCTTACATAGTAATCCCCATTGGCATCTGTAGTATCAGTAGCTTCTACAGTTTCATCTACAATTAAGCTCACTGTTGCACCCTGAACCGATGTACCATCACAAGTAACTTCTCCAGAGACATTTCCTCCAAGAAAAGCTTGAACATTGTTGAACTGTGGAACGGTTAAGAATACAAGAACTAGTAGTGCAGTTACTGCACTTATTTGAATTATTTTCTTATTCAATTTCATGTTTTTCACGATTCGAATTTAGTTTGCTACTTAGTAGCAGTATAAATCTGAGATTTGAATATATAAAACTCAATAACAATTATTGCCAAACCTGCTGACAACTCTAAAAAAACTTGCTATGGAACCTTCTTGTTTTTGTAAAAAGCTTAAATATTAGGCAATAGGAATAAAATATGGAGCTAGACGAACTCATTTATCCCATTCAATTTCACGATTCGAATAGATAATTAAGAGAACTAGCTCCACTAGTTTTCAAATCTAAATTCACCAGAATTTAAATTTGGATGACATTTACAAGACCTAACCAAGAATCTCCATTATGATTTCCATTTCTTTTGCCTTAACTTCATCCTAATCAAAAGAGATATAACTAATCTCACTAAAATCACTATGTAGAATAATACCTTTTTCTTTAAGAATCACAAATTTTTCGTATAAAATAGATGTTGCACCTAATTCGTAAATAGTATTGTCACTTGGTCTTGAAATCAATTATCAAACTTCTTCATAGACCTAGTTGAGAAATACTTGCTTCCAAATCTTAAGAAAACATTCTTGTAAAAGATATTTCCACACCTGCAACATATGCAAGATATTCAGGATC
>CAZPXJ010000285.1:0-2743 GCA_964590855.1 uncultured archaeon | reverse complement strand
GGTGTTACTTCTTCTTTCTTCTATAAGAAATCAAAACTATAGGAATAACTAATGCCGGGATTAGTATGTAAGTTATGTTTTGGTATTCTGAGATTATTGGTACAGGTGGATCTCCTCCAAGAGGATAAAGATCTACATTAGGTCCCATTAGTCTTCCATCCATAACATAACTTCCAACTCCACTCCAGTCTGAATACCAGTTACCTTCAAGATTGACTGCATGATACCAGATGTTTGTAGTTTTAGAGTCATATCCTTGAGAATAACCTGTAAACATTCCGTCATTATAGCCTTCCAAATTATTTTCAAAGAATGTGTTATAATGAATTATATTGAAATCTGAAGAACTAAGTTTTATTCCATAGTTCTTATTTTCTTGTAACAAATTCCTAGTAAAAAGATTATCTTGACCATCAGCTAGAAGTAAGCCATTAAATCCATTATAGGCTATTGTACAATTAGCTAAGACACTTCCGTCTACTGAGGATAAGATGCAACCATCTTGTGAATTATGCAAGAACTCGGAGTATTGAATGTTAAGGAAGTTGGAAGACACTGCATACATTCCAACGTAGTTGTTATTGAAGATACTAAAGCTAATTTCAATATTGTCCGAATAAGAAATTCCAATACCATATTTTCCATTGACACTTGTAATGCTTGAAATTACACATCTATTACAATAAGCTAGTTTAATACCATTTGAAGCGAAGTTAAAAATTTGGTCACTTATTGTTGCATCTGAACAATTAACTAGAAACAATTGGCCATAGACAGGACTGTTAATAGAAACATATTGTTGGTCGATGAAATAACCATAAGGTAGTCCATTCACATCATTAAATGTTAAATTGTATGTTCGATAATTAGCAAGTGTGGTATCTGAAATCTCTAACCCATTCATCTCAAGAATGTTGTGAGTCACATTTGAGTATTGCGAATTTTCTACCAATATACCAGGAAATGGAACACCACTCAAACCTACCAAACCATTTTGTATTAGATTATTCCCCATAACACGAGAATAAGGACAATCTGACAGATGTATACCATAAAGTTTGTTTCCTACTATGTCATTGTTGTTAATTGTTGTATTTGATGAATAATATGCTGAGACTCCCGCTTCACTATTGACCAAATTACTGTAGATGATATAAGTGTAAGTGGAAGATGTTATGTCAATTCCTCTTATGATATTTTCTTCAAAAAGACTATATTCAATAAATGTGTTATTGCAGTTATATACGTCAATACCCAGAAAACTATAACTCATATCACTGTTTTGAACCAATGTATCTTTACATCCCCACAAATAAAGGCATATGTCTGTTTCGTAGAATTCTTGATTTGAGAGTTGAACTGCAGTACAATTGATCAATATAAGTTGACCATAAACAGGTGTACTGAAGGTATCAGAAACAAGATTAATGAAGAATCCTAAAGGTTTCCCATTGACAGTGTTATTTGTAACAGTATACGATTGAAATTCTGTAACGTTTGAAGCTCCTATATAGAGACCATCATTAGTAAAGACGTTGTATGCTATAGTAGAAAATGGACAAGAGATTACATCCATACCATAACTTGTTGCACCACTAACTACGTTGCTATTTATATCACTGTTGGGGCAGTTTAGAATATAGATTCCATCATAAACTATATCAGAAATTTGGTTACCTGCAACAACAATACTATCAGAATCATCTACCTCTATTCCAAAACTGAGATTATAACCAATATTAGCTACAATGTCTATATCATCACAATATTCAAACAAATATCCATGGTTTTCATTACTATCATAGACTGTATTCAGATAAACCATACAGAAGTCGGATAATCTGACATAAATACTGTCTCTATTGTTGCTCCAACATTCATTGTTATTGATTTCAGATCCATCAGTGTTATAAACATAAATGGGGTTGTTGTTTAGATACAGTTTATTCTCTCTGATTTTAGTACCTATGGCACTATTTGCATAAATCCCATATCCCCAATTATTGTATACGGTATTGTTTTCTATTACAGTAAAAGCTTCATCGGTTACATATATTCCACAATAGAAGTTATCAGTGACAATACAATCTTCAATTGTTGTATAACCAGTAAATTTATTGTAAATCGAGATTCCATACTGGTCAGCTGTAACGAAACAATTCTTGATAAGATAGTGGTAAGTGGTATCATGGATGCTAATCCCAGTATTATTTGTTGCTTCAATATAGTAATTTTCTATAACATAGGGGTTAAATTCTGAACCATTACCAGGGAGTAATAATAGGTCTGCATCGGCATCCGAACTTATTTCAATTGCATCATGATTTGTTAAAGCTGTTAGAACAGGTTCATAAAAATCTGAAATATCATTTTCTTGTATAGCCAGGACACTAGAATTAGTTTGGTTTATGAAAAAACCTCCTCCTAGAACAAGAAAGACAAAAATTAGTGTTTTAAGTTTAGTGAATTTTAAAGTAATCATCATCAAACAAACTATAAGTAAAGGGTGTCTTATAACTGTTTTGTGAAGCAATGCAAGAAAAAGAGAGGAAAAAAGAAGTAACTACTCCTCTTTAAAGAACGGAAATTTGTATATGCCTTTTCTATCAAGAATTACGAAAACTGCAACAGTGGCTATACCTAATCCGAAGACTAAACCAATAACTAGTCCTGCAACAGAGAATTTTACTGGATGGTCTGAACTATCTAAAGGATCAAATCCCGCTTCAACTTCCTCACCATC
>CAZPXJ010000284.1:0-2747 GCA_964590855.1 uncultured archaeon | reverse complement strand
TCACCCATAAAGGGATAAGAAGAACCTGCAATGGTATTTTCGCTATCATTGAATGTGTCGTCCCTACTATCACCCAGATGTTCTCTAAACCTTATTATTACAAAATCTGATCTCATGCTATATGGCACAATCAACCACCTCTTAGCTTATATTAATTACGTGAGATAGGATGATGAATTAAATCAAAATAATCTTTCACAGGCTAGTGCAATAAGATTTATAGATGGTCTTCTTGTGACTAGAAGAGAGTACCACCTGTATAATTATATTGAATATGACAAAAGAGGTAGTAGTGTCATGTCATGCCCCTTTTCACTAACAACCCTGAAAACGTAAAATTAGACTTTTTATACTTTGAATCTCAAAAAGTGAGTAACGAAAATAGATGCTGGAGATGAGCCAGTGGAAGAAATAATTGTCTATGGGGAGAGCGGGCCGGGGTCAGTTGGGTTTCTTTGGAGTTAATCTTTCTATCCTAAAAATATGAATTGACGCTACTTTTTGTAGAATTGGATGTGATTTAAACCGGTTCCTAACTTAAGCACAAATGACTCTCTTAATACTGAGAAATTATCTGAATACACTACGAAAGTGAGTTCGAATGTTCCTGGCCCTTCGATTCTAATATCATAATCTGAAAAATCGATGAGGGTATAATTTGTCCCGGCATATGTCAAAGAAGGATTATCTTTGTAGATAAAAACTGCATCAATTCTCCTTGATGTATTTGGTGTTATAAGTACTCCTTGCGTTATAACTCCTTTCCATTTTAATTCTATAGGTTCCACATTTCTTACTATGTCGGTATTTCGAACAAGACCATTCTCTAATACTACTCTCTTGTAGCTTTCAAGAAAGGCAACACAATTCTTAGCTGAGCTATGATAATGATTGTTGTGTACAGTAATATGAAAGAACTGTGATCGTTGTGGAATTTGCCCAGAATTTCTACTATGATAATACAAATACATTCGGTATCGGGATATCTTTTTGGTCTGCCACTGTTAGTTCATTTCTGTCGTATCCGACTTAGTGTCATCCTTAAGTTCCGTAGCTAATGAAAATTGTTTATCTACTACTAGAACATTAATAAAAGGCTACATTGCACTAGTAAATCTTCTGTGATTTCATCTGGTGTACTCGTAATTTCGTACCCTGTAAGTAGAGAATAAAATATCAAACTGGTCGCTAATAACCCTAACATAATTGGAACTACCAGTCTTTTTCTTGGATTTATCTAAAAACGCATGAATTCGTGTCTTTGATTCTCTGCAGATACGATGAGCTTTGTCAGGTTCTCAAAGAAACCATTATCGCATAATTTGAATATCTTGAATGTCAGGCGATAAGTCCTGCGGAAAGCAAGAAGTTACTATCCCAAACGCCGACCAAATAACCGGCGTAAGAGCTACTAGCCCATTGAAAATGTCGACAAATTATGATTTCCCGATCTCATCCTTATGTTGTAAATTTAGTTCAACATTTGCGAATCGTACATGCAAGATCACTTACTTTATCTCTTGTACTAAACAATGTTTATTAGTATGTCATTGTGATCGTTCTGAGATGTCTGCACTGCATGTAAAATTCCCATGTCCTGTATTACGACTTAGATTGATATTTGAGAAAGGAAAGCTCAGAGTAGACAAGATAGTTGAGGTTCCCAAGATGACACTACACAAATCTTTCCCTCTTAGAAATCAGAATGTTACTGGTTCCTGGTACGAACTAGTTGATTCGAAGGGCAAAGTACTCTACAGAATGATTTCAGAAGATCCGACGAGACATTCAGTAGAGGTCCCTAACAAAGACGGAACTTTCTACAGAACAGAGGTGAAGACTGATAGGATCGTCTCGAACGTATTAATACCAGATACTGAAGAAGCAGATGAAATTCGATTTTTTGTACAAGAAAAACCGCCTCCAGAACCGATCAAATATGCTGCAGCATTCAATATCCGAGACCTAAAATCCCAAAGGAAGAAGAAATAACATGGGAACTAGCGATGGAAAGATATTAGGAGTAACTAAGATTCTTAATAACGGACCTAATGACATTAAATACAATATTGTAATACTAGCTGAAGGCTTCACGAGCTCTGAACAGGCTGATTTTGATAATCGTTGTAGCGAGGTTGTTGTTAAACTTCAGGCAGAACCATGGTTCCCTGGCTGTCTGGGAGAAGCGATCAATATACATAGATTGAATGTTTCTTCGACTGAATCTGGTACGGACGATCCGAAAGACTGTGCGGATGGAAATGCAGGAACTGGGACAAGTGTTGCAACATACTTTGATTCTACTACTTGCAGTGGTGGTAAAAGGAGTCGTGTCAGGGGGGAAGACACACTTGTTATCGATGCATGTGACGCGTATGTGCCGGAGTGGCATGCAGCTCTTGTGCTTATAAATACAACACTCGAAGGAGGGACCAACCGAGGTCACATTTCTTGGGTAACGTTAGAGCCTACTCGCTGGAAGGATGTGGTATTGCACGAATTGGGCCATAATGTGGGAGAGTTAGCCGATGAATATGGTTACGGGTCATGTACCACGGGTAAGGATTGCTATGCTCCTACAACAGAACCAGCCCCTGCTAATATAACTACCGAAACTGACAGAAATCTGCTAAAATGGGGTTGGTTAGTTGATCCCGCAGTACCTATTCCTACAATGCAGAACCCTGATTGCTCTGAGTGCGTTGATGCAGAAAACAATCCTCCGTGGACTCAGACCCTCGTCGCCT
>CAZPXJ010000283.1:0-2791 GCA_964590855.1 uncultured archaeon | reverse complement strand
CTATACTTTTTATATCTTCTCAAGAGGATTTCTCCGAGTTGGTGTTAGATCTAGTGGAAGTGACAATAAATCTGCTGGTTATATTGCTGTTGCTGCAGTAGTCACCATGATAGTTTCTTATCTGTTCTATATGGTAAGTCAGTTCTTAGTACTCTTCCTAAGTAGAATAAGAGAGTATTATGCGGATAGGTTTTCAGGTCAAGAAACTAAAAATCCTAAGGGGTTATCTACAGCTTTAGTGAAAATTGCTTATGGTATGGTTCAGACTCAAGCTGCATACGCAGCAACAATGAACGATAAGGGAGTTGATAGAAGAACAAGAACAAGAGCATACTCTCGTTCAAGTTTTACAAATACTACTCGTTCTTTGAACATATTCGACATCAGAGCAGCTGAAGGTTTAGTTATGTCTGCACAGGCTAGTGCAACAGTTGCTGAAATCCGACCAGAGATGGTAGTAAAGGCTGCTGCATGGGATTTAGAAAGCCCATGGGCTGGTTTTCTAGAAATACAATCAACTCATCCATTGGCTGCTAAAAGGCTTCTAGCTCTAGATGATTTAGCTGAAGAAATGCAAATCCCTAGAGCATTTCCAAAATTAGGTGAGGATCAAATCAAAGAAACTCTTTGGGATGAATTCTTAGTTGATATTTTCTTATCTTACATTGTACCTATTTTGGTCTTTGCACTTCCGGGAGTTGGAGGTTTGTTCTATCTCTTAGATTTCTATGATGTGTGGTCTATTAGTATGAACTGGGTGTGGATTGGCGTAGGTGCTGGTCTGGCTCTAGCAGGTTTTTTGTGGATGTGGCGAATAAAAATACGCTATCCCAAACTCTATGAGGATTTGCCCTTAGTTCCAATAATGCATGCAGTAACGGATGTTTCTGATGACGGATATGCAGAAGCGTCACCTTTCAGAGGAAAACCAATTAGGTTGAAAGGAACTATCATTGGTAGAGGAACACCTGGGTACTATTTCAGCGAAGACGTTGTTCTGCAAGATCCCACTGGGATTATAACCTTAGATTACAACCCATTATTCGGGTTCATGAGGTGGATAACTGCATTATTCAGGGTAGAGAAAATTATTGGTTCTCAAGTTGAGATTGTAGGATGGTACAGACGAACTCCTAGACCTATAGTAATGATAAAGAGAATGTATACTATGGATGGTCAAACAAGTTTCAAAACCAACAAAGATATTGCTGGCTGGATTCTAGTTGTTTTACTTTTCCTTGGTGCAATTGTCAGTATTATGGCTGGATTCCCTAATTTCCTACCATTCTAATTTTTTTCTCTTCTCTTTTTCTACCTTTTTTAGTGTCAAAACATCAGAGTTAAATATATCAAAATGGAGTGAAATACAATTCTGGTGAAAATAAATGGCTGAAGAAAAGAAGACCAAAGTAGTCAAAGAAGAAAAAGCAGAAATTATAGAAGAAACCGAAGAAGAAAAAGAATTAACTCCCCTAGAGAAATATCAGAAAGCAGGGGAAGTAGCTAAAGGTATTCTTCAACATCTAAAAGGTATGGCTAAACCAGGAGTTAAAGCATTAGATTTATGTGAAACAGCTGATAAAATGATTGCAGACGCAGGCATGGAAACAGCGTTTCCTCTTAACGTAGCAGTTAATAATCATGCTGCTCATTATACCAGTCCTTGGGAGGATGAAATGGTTCTGCAGGAAGGAGATGTAGTTAAACTCGACTGTGGAGTACAATATGAAGGGTTTATCGCTGATACAGCTTTGACTGTAGCTTTTGATGATGTTCACAATGATCTGATAAAAGCTAGTAAAGAAGCAACAGAAACAGCGGTGAAAGTTATCCGAGTTGGTGGATATACAGGAAAATTGGGGGACCTCATAGAGAACATAATTGAAGGATATGGATTTTCCACAGTGAAAGAATTATCCGGTCATCTACTTCTACCTTATAAAGTTCATGGTCCTAAATCGATTCCTAATGTGGCTGGTAGAAAAGGCAATCTTGTACTTCAAGATGAAGCGTTTGCAATAGAAACTTTTGCGACTACAGGAGCAGGTGAATCTCATCAAGATAGAACCAAGTTGTATATCATTCGTTTAGCTGAAGGGAGATTTCCACTACGAACTGCTGCTGCAAAAGAAATTCGAAAGTTATTGGAACGAGATTATCATCGCTTGCCTGTAGCTACAAGATGGATTTACAAAGCAGTTGGTCCAGCTAAAGCAAAAATGGGCTTAAGAGAACTGATGAATGTAGGTGCCTTATACCAGTATCATGTACTATCTGATTCCCCCGATTCATTTGTAAGTCAGCATGAACATACTGTTTATATGACCCCTGAAGGTCCTATACAAACAACTTAGAACAATATGAATTCTTCCTTTTTTCAATTTTCTTTTCAAATCAATTTCCAATTATATTAAGCAATATTTTTAAACGAACTTTTAATTGATTAAACAAATATTTAAAAAAATAGTTTTGGTAAACATATATAAATAACCTCTTATTAATAGTAATCCACTCCATAGGATGGTGTACAAAATGGGATGGTTCTTCGAATCGCTATATCTAGCATTAGTAATTGTGTGCTTTACTTACCTCTTTGTACTCCTCCAGAATAGTAAAAATGAGTGGCAAATTTTAGATCTAAGGGATGATCAGCTTCCATTTGTTTCCATTATAGTTCCTACACTGGAAGAAGAAGTGAATATCCGAAAATGCCTAACTAGTTTAACTAGACTCAACTATCCGCATTATGAGATAATTGTTGTTGATGGTGGATCAAAAGATAGAACAATTG
>CAZPXJ010000282.1:0-2805 GCA_964590855.1 uncultured archaeon | reverse complement strand
TCCTCTAGTGCTGCAGCGGCTTATTGACGAATATGAGGAATCCGAGGGCTTTGATTCGGATAGGGGAGATGTTCTTGCGCCCTAAGGAACGAAGCAAGCTGAGGGAAAATCGTAGAATTCGAGAGTCAGAGAAGATACGTGAGAGAGAACGGAGGGACATTGCATACCAGATTGCATCACAGATGCGGGATCAGAAGAGGGCTGAGTTGAAGAAACAGGGTGTCACTGGTGATGCTCTCAGAGAACAGACTCCGAAGGCTTCTGATTTAGCGGATTTTCTATGTGCCACGCAAAAGGACACTCTTGACAGGATGGTTGATGAGAGGAGAAGACAGCAGAGGCTTGCAGAAGCTCAGCGAGAGAAGAGAAAATCAGGGTTTCTTGGAAAGGACCTTGAGAATGCTGCATCGGGATTCAGGAAACACCTTGAGAAGAAACGGAAGCGGCTTGAATCTGAGAGAGAAGTAGCAACTTCCAAGAAAACACTAGAAAAGGGCAGCCATTCAGAAGATCCTGAAGCAGTGATGCGGGATGTTCGGAAGTTACAGAAACAAAAGCATGAGTCATTTGAGGAATCTAAAGAAAAGGGCTCTATCAAATCTCGCAATCTTCCAGAATCAAAGGAAGTTAAAGGGTCTATTAGGAAACCGTGGAAGATTCGTTCTGAGATGGAACTTGAACGGGCTGTTGAGCTCCATTATGATCTAAAGGCTCGGAAAGACTATGATTTCCGATACAAGGATGCTATCAAATACTGCAACCTTGAGAAAACAGAAGGCGTTGTTATACCTGATTTAGTGAAAGAACTAGAGCGCAGGGAACTCAAACGATTGTATGAAATTGTACATGGGGGTCCGCCAAAAATCAAGATGGAGTCGATAGATGATGTTGAAACATTAATCAAGAAGCATCCTTCAGAACGTAAACGTACAGACTTTGAAGATAGAAAAAGGTTCAGCGAGCTATATTTTCAAATCAAAAATGATCATTCCATGAAACGCGATGAAATCGCAAAGAAGTATGAGGTCAGTAAAGGCTTTGTGACCAAAGCATGGAATGATATTGAACCAGCACAAATCAAACAACTTCGAAAACTCGAAGAAGATCGAATTGTCAGAACTTGGCGAGAAGGCAATCCGAGTATATCTGAATCAAATTTGAAAGCCTTTCGAGATGGTGGACAAATCGAGAGGGCTCGAACTTCTGAAATACACATGATAAACCCTCAAATTGTTCGAGATGCGTTTGAGTCCATCAATGATACGAAGAATCTTACAGCACAAGGCATTGCATCTGTAGTTGGAGAAATCATCAAGAACGATCATGACATGAACCATCGATTCCATTGTTCTGATTTTAATTCTATACTTGACACCCAAAGAATCCAAGAGATGGAACAAACCCTTCAAACCAACAAGAAGGAGATAGAGGAATCAATTACTAAGACTCTCGGACATGATCATGATAGGGTCCGGGTCGCTGTTGTAGAAGGTAAGCTGTACTCTTGGACACCACAACATCGACCAGATGAGCTAGTTCGCCCTTATGAGGACCAGTTTTACTACTTCAAGAATCGAATGGAGGTAATCCGTATCGCTGATGACCTACGGAAGAGTCTAGGTGTTCAGGGAAACCTTCGCAGTGAATTACCTCATATGACAAGAATTGTCAAACAACTAATCGAATCAGAAGATATGGACGCCTCAAGGAAAAAGCCTCTGGACATTCATAGTACACGTATTGAGGGAACGATTATCAGGATGTATCTCGACGCTACTCAAAAGAAACTCTCTGATTTGGAGGGTTCAGTTACCAAGATTGCAGGTATCAGTGGACGTGCAGGTATTGAACAACCACGCTTTCCTGAAGGTGAAAAGCTCCAGATACTAAAGGCAAGACTCGCTGCCACTATTATTAGTGACTGTCATTTGTGGGAAACCGGACGGATTGCATACAATGAAGCACATTTGGGCAGGATTACACGGGTGCAGGAAACCATTAGCGAGTTCGGAAACATCGATCTAGAACCGAAGTATCGCAAGGGGAAGTATGATATTCACATTCCTTGTCAGATTGGCCTTATCATGATCGATGAGGGGCTAACGCCAGGAAATAAAGCAATCAATAACCCTGGACTTCCTTCTGGATTCATGGAGTGGTTAGATGCAGCCAAGCTTGCGTATCTTGAGGATTTAATTCCAGAGGATGGAAGTTTCCATGGAGGAAGATTCACTTGGTCTCGGAGTCACGCCATCTATGTAGACAAGCGAATTGAAAATTATGATTTCGAATCTGAGATTGGACCTTCTGAAATTGAATTGGTCAAGTCAAAAGGAAGAAAGGATAGAGGATTGATTCCGAAATCTTCTCTGTCAATTAAATCGTTGGAAGAACTTAGAGATGATAAAGATTCAACCATTTCAGAATCAGCAAAGCATCTTCTCAAGGTCGTAAATGAATCTACTAACAATCTTATTAATGATGAGAGTGCTTTAGCTGAGAGTTTGGATTTTGCAATTTCAGTAAGTCCTACGCGTGTGTCTTATTATTCAAGAAGCGGCAGAGTTTCAGTATGCTGGAGGGCTACAACAGATTCTATTGATGATACTATACGGTGGGCTTTGAAGTGTCCTCCCAACGATGAAAGGAAAAAACAGGATGTGGAAACATGGCTAAGGAAAACTGCCAAGAAATGGATGTATAAAAGACCCCTAAGGGATTAGTATTTTTAATCACATATTTTTTTGATAGAAAATGAGGCGCCGCCAGGAGGGCTCGAACCTTTAGCCGTACGCCACGAAGTGT
>CAZPXJ010000281.1:0-2815 GCA_964590855.1 uncultured archaeon | reverse complement strand
GACCCAAAAAACATTGAAAAGCACTTGTTGACACATATTTGACTCAGATTTAACCCAAATTTGATCCATAATTGACAGCGATTTTTACCTTGACAACTATTTGACCCATATTTGACATAAAATTTGACACATATTTGACCACTATTTTACTAGTACTTGTTGACTACTTTACCATGTATGGTATTATACAAACCTTACAACGATCAAAACCAACAACATAAACAAACATTGATAATATAACAGCGTTATATTTTAGTGGTTTTTTAAGAAATAATAAAATCTCTCTTTTTTGAGATTTTTCCTATGCTTCTGCTCACACCGGTTTCGCCCACAACTTGCCTTATTACCAATACTGGATGCTTGACTGAAATATCCTGACGAAACCATTGGTGTTTTTACACAGCTATCTTATATTTAGATCGAGGTAGTATTTATAGTTTTGTATTACGACCATATCTTTTCTTTGAATAACACGAATTGCATCTAGGAAATGCGTATGTATCGAGTTCATTTCCGCAATCCTCACAATGAGTGTGTTTTCTTTGCTCTCTGCTACTCTTTATTTGCCTGACTATTGACTGATCTGTCTGCTTATTATATACCATATAAGTAATTAACACATCATTCTTATATATCTACTTATCATATAGTTTTATGGCTAACAAACCATCACTTAACATAACGGTTTGGAAGAACTTAGTTCTTGAATATCTAAAAAAATCAGATAAGAGATATATAAACCAAAAGGATATAGCAGACCATTTTGGTGTCCACCCAAACACGATAAGTAAAATCATAGCTGTTCTTGATTCTGAAAACAAGATAAAGATTTTCCAATTAGGTAGTTCTCATATCATAGTTCCAAGGGAGAATGAAGAAAATGGATGATTTACTTAAAAAGATAATAAAAACAAAGGAACATCAAGTAAGAGATAAAATACTATCAAACAAATCTTTTGCTAAATATCTATATTGGCTTATAGTTGTATCAAGAAAAAAGACTATGATTGATGTTGGTCATATTAAAGCACCATTTGGGATAACAAGACAAAGAGGTCATCAAGTTCTTTGTGAATTCGTCGATTTAGGATTTCTAAGAAGGAAAGAAGTTAGTGAGAGATCAATAATGTATATTCCAATTAAAGAGAATGATGTTCCGGTGTATAACAAATATGAAGAACTTGTAAGAATGAAAGTAGAAAACAGTTTAGATAATTATTTGGATGATGACACATTAAAAAACGAACTATTAAGAAAGAAATCAACAGAAAAGAAAAAGGAAAAAATTAAATTCAAAGTACTTCCATTTCTAAATTTTAATGTTCCAGAGGAAACAAAGGGGATAGAAGAAATTAAGGAAGTAGAAACAAGCACTCCATTGTTGAATATGTTTTCTTTACCTAAAAAGCACATAAAGATAATTGATAAGTTAGAGAAAATTGAAAAATTAGAAGGAATCAGTAGAATTAATAAAGAAATATATAAAATAAAAGAACTAGGTCACGAAATAAATATTGAAGAAGTGAACAACGCCAAAAATTTTCTTGAATCTAAAAATAATGCAAAAATAGATGATAAAGTTATTGAGGATTATCTAAGAAAGCGTTATTCTGTTACTAAGATCAAAAAGGAGAGTGATTAAATAGATTGGAACACAACTCTAAGATATATGTAATACACTTTTAAATACAACAGATAATTGTAATACATGGACAAAAAAAGTAAAACTCAAATTAAAGCAAAAAAGCCATCTGGATCAGCAATATTCCTAATGGCATGGTTCTTTTTGGGTATGTTTCTAATTCATATAGGTATCTTTATTGGTTACTTGTCTTTACAGCAAACTTGGATATACACAGGATTATGTTTCATTTTTGAAGCGTTTGTTTTAGCTTTTATTAGATGGCACTACTCAGAAGGTGGTTAAAAATGAAAGGTAATGGAAAACCTAGTGTTGGTGGAATAATATTCATTCTTGTTTTATTAGCGTTTTTCATTTATTTACAAATAAATATGGGGCTTATAACAATAATTATAACAGGTCAGCCAACAATTAATGATCTTACTAACAAATTAAATGTTTGTCAGGCTGAACTAAATGATAAATGTGATCCATGCCCAGAATGTGTGGAAAAGACCATTATTTCTGATCTAGCTTTGATTTTTTTCGGTGGAATAGTTGGATTCTTTTACTTTCTATTTTTTGGTGAGAATTTAAAACAATGGCTATTAAAAAGATGGCAATCTGAAAAGAAGGAGAAAAGAAATGAGCATAATAAAAGAAATAATTTATGATTATGGAAGGCTAGTTCCCTATGGAATGACCTTAGTTCTATACCTAACTTTCTTCACAGCTTTCCTTAGTGAAAATAAAGCGGTTCTCGTTAAAATAGATACCTATGGTGAAGCGTTTATAGAAGCTGTCTTTTTGATGGTTGCACTACCGATAATGGCTTATTCACTAATAAGAGAATTAAAAACAAAGAAACAAAAAAAGAAACAAGTAAAATGGAGTGGGTGGTATCCTTGGGATTGGGGAGAAGGGAATTGATCATAGCTAACAAGAATGGAAGAGTTAAGAAGATCATTAGATTTGAGAGGAAACCAATGAGCAAATGTATAAAATGCGGGGAAGTCTGGGATGATATGTGTGTTCCCGATGAAATATTGTGTTCAAGATGTTTTGAATTAAGGAAACGAATGTGACATGACCGATAAGAAGCCCGATTGGAAGCAAGAGATATGTGAGAAAATTTGGGATACAAAAGAAATATTTGATAATGCTATCGGGAGAACACTCAACCTCGCAAAAGAG
>CAZPXJ010000280.1:0-2829 GCA_964590855.1 uncultured archaeon | reverse complement strand
TCCTCTGACAAATACTCTGCATCCAAACCATGAACCAAAATGATAGTAATTTTTTCAGTATCCATAGTTGATGAATCAGTATTTATTAGCCAAAAGTAGAATGCAACTTCAGTAGTGAAACTTGTTTCTTCTGACTTTATATTAAAGTTAAGTTCTATATGTTCTGTATATGTCTCTTTTAACATACCTTTTAACTGAACAGGATATTTCTCATAGATTATTTTGTTTTGAATAATGTCTTCTACTCCGACTAATAGATTATAGTCACCAAAAGCAAACATATCCACTATTTCTATTTCTTCTACAAAGAAAACTATTTTTTGAGTACCTATAGGTAAACTTGTTTCTTCTCTCTTAAAACCAAAGTAAAATGCTGGGATACTACAGAGTAGTGAGATTGAGAGAGTGATAAGAATTATTCTTTTTGCCTTCAAACTTACCATTTATATCATCTATATTGTTTATCAATAATTATTTTCTCAAATCTATATTTAAGCATTTTTTATTCAAATTATCATTAAGGTTTTTTTTCCTCTTTTTTTGAATTGGATATCTTTTTCCCTGTCAATACTCTCTAGATAACAATAAAACACATACTTATTGAATAAATACTCGAAAATACTTCTCTTTTGTGTTACTTTGGAAATCAGTTTTCGCAAAGTACATTCTTCTTTCTCTAATACTTCGATTATCTTTTCTCGCAGATTTGTAGAGTTATCTATCCTTTCTTGGAATAACACTTTGCAATTCTCCTCACCCTGAACAATTTTACCATGACCAGATATGAATGTGTTAATTTTCATTTTCAGAAGTTTTTCTACAGATTCTTTTGCAGTCTCAAAACATGATAATGGACTATTCACGTCATATCCTATTCCTGTTTCTAAATCGATTAAATCCCCAGCAGCAAGGATTTTCTCTTCTGAAAAATAGAAACCTATATTCCCCGGAGTGTGTCCTGGAAGCTCTACAACCTCAATAGGGATTTTAAGGTCAAGTTTATCTCCATCTGAAAGAGTTCTGTTTATTTTTACGTTTTTATACTTCCCCCATATCAAATGGATTGCCTTTTTCGCGCCCCACAGAGGATAGTTCTCCATCTCAGTTTGCAGAAATTTATAACCTCTGAAAAAATTCTTGAGCATTACATCCTCGTTTTCAAGTGCTTCTTTCTCTTCCAGATGACAATAAACCTCAGCACCGTATTTATTTTGAAAGAAGGATGCATAAGTAGAATGATCCCAATGTTGATGGGTTATACAGACAATTTTGATTTTGGATCTATCAATAATACCCCTTTTAGATAACTTCTTCAAAATTCTATGTTGATGCGTCCAAACTCCTGGATCAATTAATATAGATTTTTCAGAACCTATGGCTATAAGTGAATTAACTGCTCCAATACCTCTTGAAATCCTCTTCTGGTTCTTACATTCTATGTAGAATATTCCATCAGCAAGATAATCCATGTGTGGAATAATACTCCAGAAGTCAAAAATATTTCTAGAAAATCTGTTGTAATATAATAATATCTTTTTCAGAAAAAATTTTTATACTTAAGGATTAATCATCTATCAAGTCATTAAGGTTGAGAAAAATGGTTTCTGTGAAGTATCAAGATGTAAAGATTGCTTATGATGATTTTATTGCTATAAAAGGAGTTTCTCTGAATGTTCCAGATGGTGAAATAACCACTCTTTTAGGACCTTCAGGATGTGGAAAATCAACACTCCTACGTTCACTAGCTGGTTTTGTGGAACCTTTTGAAGGACAGATATTTATTGGGGAAAAAGAAGTAACCATTTTACCACCTCAAAAACGTAACACTGCAATGATTTTCCAAAACTATGCACTTTGGCCACATTTATCTATTTTCAAGAATATTGAGTATGGGTTAAAACTGAGATTAAAACATAGAATTGTCTTTATCATTAAATTCTCTGATGCAGGGGTTATTGAAAAAATCTCTCATATGAGATATGGTGCTTCAGAGAGAGTAGATAAATTAACAGCCCTCTTAGAAAAGTTTGTTTCTGGTAAAAGCGCAGGAGATGTGTGGCATCTCACTTTAGAAGATATTCGAGAACCTCTAGAAATTCAACCAATGAATGCTATATCTTTCTTCAGGAGACTAGTCTTTGAAGAAACCGATGAGAGTGTAGCCAAATTCCTTCTTGGTGCCTTAAGAATAACTATCAGAAATCATTATGAACTTGTAGTAAAGGATTAACCTGAAAGGTTACCTAAGAAATTAACTAGATATGAAAAGAAGAGAATTCGTCCAACCCTTGGTAATCGTTTATTATGGGTAACTAAACCTTGGTTCTGGTTTCTTAGGATAACACGAATAAAGAAAGAAGCTAATTATATGGAATTCAAAGCTATGAAAGATCCAGCTTTTGCCTTCAGAAAGCAAAAAGTTGAGGAAGTTTTGGATATGGTACATCTTGCAGATCAAATAGATAAAAATCCTACTGAGCTCTCTGGTGGTCAACAACAACGTATTGCTTTGGCTCGAAGTATAGTGGTAGAACCCGATGTTCTTCTGTGTGATGAACCTTTAAGTAACTTAGATGCAAAACTTCGAAAAGAACTAAGGACAGAAATTCGTTCTATTATTAAAAAAATTGGTATGACCTCTATTTATGTTACTCATGATCAAGCAGAAGCTCTAGCTATTAGTGACATGATAGCAGTGATGAATATCGGTTTTATTGAACAATATGGCACACCAACTGAAGTCTTTACTGACCCTCACACACTTTTTGTAGGTCAGTTTATAGGAAGTTCAAGTACACTAACTGGTAAAGTAATCGCTTCCAACTTAGT
>CAZPXJ010000279.1:0-2843 GCA_964590855.1 uncultured archaeon | reverse complement strand
TATTGGTTTGAAGATTAAGAGGTGATTTCAAAACCTTCTAAATCAAGTTGTCTCATTATTCCTCTAACTTTCTTGGGGTGTTGTCTGAATAACCAATTGTTAAGGATAGACCCTTTGATATCATCATTGGGACGAAGTAGCAAAGCGCTTCGTATTATCGAGTCGGTATCTCGAATTCTAGCTTCCCATCTTACACTAACTCTACCCGATTTTTTGTAGTAAGAAACTTGTACAGGACGAAGGGATATATCAATTCCAAGGTTTCTAACAATCGAAACTTCATCTTCAATCAATCTATTGCGATACGTATATACTACATCTGAAATCTCTCTTGCTATCTTAGATTTCACTGGGTCTTTGTCAGTCTTGAGCGATTCAAGCTGACCCATGGAAAGGTAAATCTCACCAGCATTGCCCGTTTCAAAATTCCTATTCACCTTTGTTGAATTCTTCAAGAAGTCTATTGCTTCTTGAGATATTTTCGACTTGAAGTGATATGATTCCGATTTGCTTCCTGCACATAATGCATGTCTTCTGTTCCAGCTAATCTCACCATTCTCCGAAACGCACCCCTCCTGTGACAACATATCCTGTATTAATGCACGTTGTGCGGTCTTTGTCCAATTCTTAGTGTCTGATGGTAGGCCATAATTTAGGATGGTTCTATCACCTTCAGGAATTCTCCAGAAACTAACAGCCTCTGAAATTGCTGAACAGATGTATATTTCGTATGTACCTCTCTCCTTTCTGAAAACTCGTTTTAGCTTAATGTCACCAAAATTCTGTAGAGTTTTTTCAAATCGATCTATTCTTTCATCTGATGTTTCAAAATAAATTAGTCCTTTACTACCTCTAACTTGTCCGTCGCTTACTACAGTCCCGATTATACGCGCACGAAGTTCTTCAAGCTCACTTCCACTTGGAAATTTAGGATTCTCAAGTCCGCCTTGACCTTTGATTCCTGTGATTTTCGATATCTTACCTTCCAAGTATGATGTGTCTTCACCTAATATATCCAATAATAATTTCAAAGATTCTCCATGCATTCTTTTTTCATTGAGATGTCTGGATTTTCTAAGCGTATCATTTTCAGTTGGTTCTAATAGATGATCTATTAGCTTGTTTAGATGAGATTTGGATTCGGACTCGTTTGGGTTTAATCCAATCATCCTAAGCGAATCCGTAATAATATTTGATAATTCTTTGGTCTCTTTGAAGTAGAAATATTGCTTAGACCAAGCATTAAGCATATCATTACGAGTTTCGTTAGGTTTCCAGAAATAGACACGATTATCTATTACACCTATTTTGAAGCTCTCGTCCATCTTTGCAAAACCAAGTTGTTTCTTAATCTCAGTTTCAAAATCCGATTTTTTCTCCTGAATAAGTTCAACATCGTGAAATTGTAGTCGCTTCTTGCTCCTCACTATTTCTTTATCGAGTCTTTTCGTCAAATTCTCAATGTCTTTGATTTTCCCATCAATCTTCTTGTCCTCAGCTGATTCTTGTGATTTCCGTATCTGTTTCGCATCACTCATGACTCGTTTGAAAGTTGACTCCGAAGTGAATTTGGTAGACTTCTTTTCGGATTTTCTGATATCAGACGATTTTTCAGAATCTCGCTTCTTATCCATATAGTCTTTGAAACCTTCTGAAATTGATTCCAATTTCTTTTTACTAATTGATGGAGTTTTTATTCCTGATTTGGTCTTAGAAGCTGTTTCCTCTAGCCTTCGAAGATCGTCTTCAACAAGTTTGTCAATACGATCCCGTTCCTTCTTTAGGAGATAATTAGCTAATTCTCCAATGCTGAATGTTCCATCAGGAGCAGGTTCATTCCCATCATCTTTCCTTCTTTCCATCTCCGAATATTTGATTCTCTTTGCTAGATCAAACGCTTTCTCGTACCTTCTCTTCTTCCACTCCTTAGAATCCCGATGCGAGTCTTTCTTATCATCCCCCACTCTCCAAGTCAATTCTACCTCTCCCGTGTTCCTTCTTTCATAAGCTCATGAACGTGTTTTCCAATCAATTTGCGAACTTTTTGCCAATCAAGATTGTATTGGGGTTCTCCGTACAATTCGCTGGCATGTTCAATGATTTCAAATGCTAGTTCTATTGCGGTTGGGGAGCCATCAGTCATATGAACAGAAAAATAGGCACAAATCTCTTCGAACAGAAAACGCTCCTCAGCATTCTCATCTGTTAATGCCTGATTGTACTGGTTCTGAAATCCAAAATCTCGAATTATGTCCTCTACAATTACTGCCTTAGAAAGAATGACCTGTTCAGGGTCTTCCTGAAAATCTGGAACTGCAGGAGTTTCTGCGAATTCCGGATGAGCTTTGTAGAATGATTCCATCCTCTCTCTCAAATCATCATCATTCCATTTTCTCTTCATCTCAGGATACGAGTCTGGATCATGAAACATCTGTATGTTGATAGGAACAGTTTCTTCTGGTCCTCGAAGTATGACCTCCCCAACTCTTAGAACATCAATCTGCTGTTTCTGTTCCTCATTGCACCCAGTCATGCCAGCTAATAGGGTTCTGTCCTCTTCATTTGTTATACAGTGAATTATCTTGGTCTGACATGTCTTCAGAGCATAACGGGAGAGCCGCGTTGCATTCTGGTCCGAGATAACGATTCCCAGACCCAAGCTCCTTGACTCTGCAATCAAGTCTACAAGTTGGTCAGTAGTCTTCTTCTTGGCAGAGGCATACTCATAGTTGTTACCACTAGCAGACACTTCCTCTAGAACGGAATGGGCTTCATCAATGAATAACAGATTTCTCAATGTGTTTGATGGACCTAGTCTGTCGAAGTGTTCGTATATCTTAATC
>CAZPXJ010000278.1:0-2888 GCA_964590855.1 uncultured archaeon | reverse complement strand
ATAAATATATGAATAGAGGTAAATAAAAATGCACGAAAATGAATTATTAGAACATAAATCCATAGAACAAAGACTTGATTCTTTAGATAATGAAGAAGAAGTAAATAAAAAAACAAAATCATTATATAATAAAAATACAAAAAAAATACATTAAAAATACATCAATTAAATAGTATCATATTAATTATAGTATAATATAAGTATATTTCTTATTTAATGATGTAATAAAATCATGAATGAAGAAGAAAATAAAGAAGTTTTGAATAAAGATTATAAAATTGTTGAAATAGATAGTGAACTCTATTATATAAATAATGAAGATGGTTCAATTTATCACATTGATTTCAACGAATCGAAAGAAGAAACTTCTGAAGAAGACAATATTGATACAGAAGAATTACCTTCTGAAACTGTAAAACATCCAGGATCATTTAAAAAATGGTGTGGGGGAGAGGTTACAGATGCATGTATTGAAAAAGGATTACAATCCAATGATAAATCAATACAAGCAAAAGCTAAACTTGCCAAAGCATTCAAAACCATGCGAAAACAAAAAAAAGAAAAGCATGAAAGTGATTCCGTGTTAGATTTTACGTTTGACATGTTCATTGATTATGTTGATGAACAAGAAGATGATGTTCTGAATCAAGATTTTGAAAAAATTATGGAACACGCTATTAAAAATAAAAAAATAGAAAAAGGCGAATACGATATGGATTTCGAAATGAAAGAAACTTCCGAAACTAAACCAGACGGAGCAATGTCAATGATGGAACGTAGAATTACACAATGCATGGAAGAGTCTGGGAAAAGCCGGGAGGATTGTACGCAAGAGGTGAGAAAAAAAATGCACGAAAAAGATGAAGAAGCCCCTAATCCTGAAGATATGAAAGAAGAAGTTGAAAGTAAGGATGAAGAGGATATGGAAACCGAAGAAAAAGACACAGTTGAAGTGTGTTCAAAAGAATATGATTTCCTTAAGAAACAAAGTGAAGAGTTAAAACTAATGAAAGCAGAAAAAGAAAAAGTGGAAAATGAATTTGAATCTTTCAAAGCAGATTTTTTAAAGTTTAAACAAAGAATTGATGAGAAAGAAGCAAATGAAAAAGAAGTCAGTCGTCAAGAAGTCATTAAGAGAATTTCTTATGATTTTGACATTCCTGAAGATGAACTCAAAGAAGATTCAATCGAGGAATTAACTAAATTAGAAAAGAGACTCGAATTAGCTTTAAGACGTGATACTGATGAAACAGAAGATGAAACTTTTGGAACTGAAGAAGATTTTCAACAAATGGGAGATAAGATCCATAAACGATACTTTTTAGAGGTGTAAAAACATGGCAGTAGCATTAAACACAACTTTAATAGCACTTGGAATTAGTACATTATTGTACAAAGGACAATGGGCTAGAGTTGTAGATAGGAAAGTAAATGGAGCAGATATTTTTATAGGAGCTGGAGTCACTGACTATGGTGAAACACAACCAGATGTAGATTTATGTGGTGAAGCAGAACCATTGCTCGGGTTTGCTTTAGGATATGTCCCACAGTTAGAAACCATTGATTCACAAGGATATTATTATCGAGATTATGATGCACCATTTCCAGATAATTCATGGATTCGAGTTGGAATTCCTAAGCAAGGAGATGTTATTTTAGTGCTTTCAGATACTCAAGAAACGATAGCTCGAGGTGCTCCAATAAAATGTATAGATGGAGTTTTTGTTGACACGACAACTCGGGAAGAATTTCAAATGATAGCAGAGGAAGCAGTAACCGGAGCAGCTCTTACGAGAAAGTATTTCTATGCAAGGTGGGTGAAGAACTAAGATGCCTGGTCAAATGTTTACCGAACAATTATCTAAGACTGTTGAAAAATATATATGGGAGTTTGTACTTGTACAACCAACTTTATGGAATTTTTTCAATCAGAATGGATTGGTTCGAAATATAGGAGAAGGTATTGACAAATTAACTTACTTTGATTGGAAGAAACCAGATGGAGCTCAGATGTCTTCAAGCATTCACGATGCCAATATAGTATCTCCAAGATTTGGAGAAACGACTGTTGGATTATTATACCTTGCTTGTAAAGTTCAGATCTCAATGCAAGATGTCGATAAATTCAAGAATAACCAATTTACTGGTGGAAACCTTATAAGAGAAACAGTTCAAAGAACTATTCCTGTAATGGTTAACCAAGTAGATCAGTTCTTAGCTTGGGGTGATGAAATGAGAAGCCCCGTTAAAGCAATAGATCCTTTCAGAGGAACTAATGAATTTACTGGAATCTTTAATGGTGGATCTACGACTAATGGAGGTATTGGTAGTGATAATGATATGCAAGACGCTGGTGACTATTTAGCAACTGTAGTGAACATGAGAAATGACCTGAAGTCAAACGGTCATGACATGCCAGCTTATCCGTTATTTAGTGACCTAGAAACTGATAAATACTCTGAATTAGAGAATCAATTCTACTCAACTGTAGGAATTTCCGAAAGGCAACGTGTATTAGAGAAAAAGTATATTGCAGACTGGTATTCAAGTTATAATTTCCTTGATTATTCAGAAGCGAAATATCGTCTAGCCATGATAGCTCCAAAGCAACGTGTTGGAAGAGGGGCTAAAGCAATCGTACCGACTATCGAGTTGGTTCAAGGATATCCATTCACCATTCATATGGAACATAATGGTGGAACTAACAACGGATATTACGAATGGTTGCTCATATGGTCTGGTCGATTAATTGAAAGATATAGCACTGCAATACGAAGAACTGGAACTTTAACTCTAACTTAAACGTAGCTGGAAAAGAATAGTCAAACCACAAATAATAAATAGTCTTTTTTTAGATTTGAGACTATAAATTTTTTTATTAAATCTTA
>CAZPXJ010000277.1:0-2889 GCA_964590855.1 uncultured archaeon | reverse complement strand
TATAATAGTCCAAGAAGATAACAGAATTAGAGATGTAAGTTCTACAGATTTAATCACATATTCCGCGAAAGCACTTGTGAAGAGAAATGAAACAAATAACATGACAAAGCCAGTTAAGACAATGAAAAAAGTACCAATCAGTGTAATACGTTTTACTCGCTGATCCTCACCTCTCGCTCGATATAATGCAATGTATCGTATCATTGCATGACTCATTGCCCAATCGGTGAACAATATTGCGAATGATGGGAGAATCATGATGACCGAAATTAGTCCAAATTGTTCTGGTCCAAGTAATCTTGCTATCACTATTGAGCTGATTGCCGATAGTATTGCAGATATCACTTGAGCAATAAAGACCTCTGCTGTACCTCGGAATGACACTCTAACAATGTTTTTCATAGCATCTTGGGAATTCAAACAGATTCACCCATCATGACTGTTAAATTTCAAAACTTATCCTGATATGAAGATATGGAATATCTCTTTCCAATGTAGAATCCACGTTGATTTTTTCTAGTTGACGCGATAACAAATAGAATCTGATGTTAGGACAGTTACTTTATGTCCAAGACGCGTTAATTCAAGTGAAATCGATTTCACTTCTTTTGTTATACCGTCTCCAATTTCGCCTGTTGGTGGATATGTGTAAGTAACTTGCAATATATTCACAATTTCATCCCCACTAACACTAAAACAGATCCAAATTTCCTTATTAGGGGTATTTTCTCACATGCTCTTTCTATTTTTTCGATTATAGAAACTATTAGGAGTCTGGGTTTAATGTTTAGTATTTTAAGGCTCTCCCAATTAGAAAACTAAATGGAAAGCGGTATTCAAATCTAATTATATTAAAACCGGCATTTAGAAATAGCCTTTTAAAATGGCTTGGGAGGTATTGCTTTTCCCCTGATGTATGTGTTTTCATGGGAAAGAACTTTCTTCCCATACTATGTAAGAAATTCAAAATATTTGGCTCCATAAATAGAACTACTGAAGCGACTCTCGACATTTCCAATACGGCGTTGTCATTCAAATGGTGCAACACACCAATCCCCACTGCTAATTCAAAAGAACCTTTTTTAAACGGTAAATTATGAGCATCACTCTGAACAAATGAAATATTATTACTCTCGCTCCGTCCACGTTCCATAAGCCGATAGCTTATGTCTATACCTACAAACTTCATTCGTTTAATACCTACTCTTCTTAAAAACCAACCAGCTCCACAACCTATCTCAACTATCTGCTGAGGTTTAATCGATTTAAATACTGAATTTATAATTTCTAACTGTTGATGTCTAATAATCCTTCTGAGAATGCTTGAATCATATTCATCTATTTCACTCGTTTTATGATCAATCGCTGCTATGTCATATTTCATCATTTCTTCAAGTGATTTACTAACCATCTACCAAAAACATCCTCTTTTTCTCATAATTATTCCAACCAGTTAGTACTCTATAAAAGCTCTTCACAAATAAACCTGCTACACATAATACCTATTTCTTCAAGAAGTTTGATATTTCCGGATGCTACATCTACTCTAACCATTATTAATAACTAAAAATGAGATATAAGATTAGATTGAAAATGTGATACTCTTTTTAAACCATTTTTAATTACTTATACCCACCAATATGAAAGGATGAACACATCAATGAAAAACATTGTATTTGGTGGTCAAGGTTTTATTGGGACTAACCTCACTTTAGAATTACGTAGTCGCGGATTCGAAACTTGGAGATGCGATATATTACATTCCACCGATCCACAATTCTATCGATGTGATGTAGGTAAATATCGTCAAGTAGAACAAATCTTCAAGGAGCTTGATGTTGACTATGTATATCATGCCGCTGCAGAGTACGGTCGTTGGAATGGAGAAGCACATTACGAAAATCTCTGGCAAACAAACGCAGTAGGAACAAAAAACATTCTAACTGCACAGAGAGAATTCGATTTCAAACTCATATTCTTCGGAAGTGCAGAGGTCTATGGCGACTATGACGGAGTTATGTCTGAAGATGTCATGGAGAAAGTCCCCATCCGTCAAATGAATGATTACGCAATTGCAAAGTGGGTTAATGAACTTCAGATTAGAAATTCAGCTGAGATGTACGGCACAGAGAGTGTCATTGTGCGCCTCTTCAATGTCTACGGGCCACATGAGCATTACAGTCCATATCGTGGTGTGGTTCCTGTCTTCATCTACCGCTTACTCCACGGACTACCAATCACTGTACATAAAGGCCACAAAAGAACGTTCGAATATGTTGGAGACATAGCAAAATCATTTGCTAACATAATTGACAAGTTCAAACCAGGTGAAGTCTATAATCTGGGGAGTGAAACGCAATATTCAATTGAGGAATTGGCTGAGATTGTACTTAAGTATACGAAATCTGACCCTTCACTTGTTACCTACAAGGATGAAGAGCCCTTTACAACAAGATTCAAGATTGCTGATTCTTCGAAAGCAAAACACGACCTCAATCATAACATGACAACTACATTAGACGAAGGTATAAATCAGACAGTTGAATGGTTCAGGAAGACATACAACAAGTGAGTGTGAGAATTTGTATTCAGAAGATATCTATGACAAATATATCGGAAAATCCGTTTTAATTACCGGTGGTGCTGGATGCATCGGCAGCAATCTTACAACCGCACTCCTACGAGCCAAAGCATCTTCGATAACTATCCTAGATGATTTTTCAGCATCCTATCATTGGAACTTACCAACAGATAAGAGACTTCAGGTAATAGAGGGCAGTGTTCTCGATGAGCAAAAGCTGAAGCAAGTCTTCTATAACAAACCCGATTATGTATTTCATCTAGCAGCACACTTTGCAAATCAAAACAGTATCGACCACCCAGAAAGTG
>CAZPXJ010000276.1:0-2900 GCA_964590855.1 uncultured archaeon | reverse complement strand
CTTGTAGAAGGATACAAAAGACTTCAAGATAAAGGCGTAATTGAGATAATTACATGCGGTGTAACTCACGGATATTTGCCATTGTTAGGCAGAGAAGAGACCGTTAATGCTCAGATAAAGGGAGGGCAAAGTATCTACAAATACAGATATGGAAGAGACTCCACAGGTATATGGTTGCCAGAACTTGCTTATCGTCCTACTTATAGATGGAAGAATCCTATAACTAATGAAGAATTTGATAGAATGGGTGTTGAGTATTATTTAGCTAAAAATAATATTAGTTATTTTCTTGTTGATACTCCTTTACTAAGAGGAGGAGAAGGAATAGGAACCTATCTAGACAAATTTGATGCTTTGAAGAAACTGTGGACCCAATTTGAAAAACAGAAACCTGACTTAGCTGACAAAAATTATCCGCTCTTTAGACCTTATTTTGCAGGAGGAACTGAAGATTTCGAACATAAAGTTAGTTTCTTTACAAGAGATGATAAAACAGGAATATTAGTTTGGTCAGGGGATATTGGATTCCCAGGCGATAGCAATTATCTAGAATTCCATAAAAAACATTGGCCTTCTGGAAACAGATACTGGAAAGTAACTGGTAAAGATGTTGACTTGGGTGAAAAAGAAGTCTATGATCATAGTAAAATAGTCGAAAGATTAGATGAAAATTCAGAACATTTCTTCAAAGTGGCTAAGGAAAGTATTCTTCAAAATTATAAAGATATAGGGATACCAGGGATTGTAACATGCCCTTATGATTTCGAACTCTTCGGACACTGGTGGTTTGAGGCGGTAGGCTTTCTAGAACGTGTAATCACCAAAGTAAATGAAGATGATGAAATTGCCACCACTACCACTAAAAACTATCTTGAAACATATCCTCCCAGTGAAGATATCTTTGTTTCTCTTCCTGAAGGATCATGGGGAAAAGGTAATTTCCATTGGATTTGGCTGAATGATGATACAACTTCAAGTTGGAAAGATATCTATGAATGTGAAGATATTTATCTAAAAGCTTTGAAGGAGTTCAAAGAAACACATTATAAAGATTTTAATCTGGCAAAGAGATTAATTAATCAACTTGGTAGAGAATTATTGTTGCTTTCATCTTCAGATTGGACATTTCTAATCTCAACTTGGTCTGCTAGAGATTATGCAGAAAAAAGAATAAAACTACATTATGATAATTTCAAGAAATTGTATGTTCTATTTAAACAATACAAAGACGGAAAAATCAATGATCAAGCTATACAGCTTCTAGAAAAAATAGAGAAGGAAGACAGTATTGGATGGGAGCAAGATGTCTATCAATGGTTTGAATTGTAGTATAGTAGAACTCTAAAACCTTTCAGTTTTTTTTTCTTGCTTTTAATGCAATAAGAGCTACAAACACTACTGTTATTGTTATTACTTCAAAAGAATTAATCACTTTAAATGTCTCATAACCTGATTCTAAATACATACCAAATAGAATTTCTGTTATCAAGATTACTTCATTAACAAATATATCCACAATATTAGTTGAAGATTCATACTGACAGAGGACACCATTAGGGAGGTATTGAAACTCTACTTCTTTGGTGATATTCTTGAGCAAAGTACTTATTTGTTCTTGAAAATTATAAGTTACCGAGTAGATCTGACCTTCTATTTTCATATTATTATATGTGAATTTAGAGGCTTCATTGAATACAAATTCATCATACAAAGAATATACATTATCTATATGACTATCAATATAGAAGTCATCTAACGAAAGAGGAAGGAAAATTCCAAAGATTCCATTCCAGGAAGTAAGAGTATTTATTAGGTCAATTATATGGAGAGGAAGCTCGCAATATGTTCCTACATAAGGTGTAGATGTTGAATAATAATAAGCACCAAGAAAACCGAAAGTCTCATCATTCTTATCATAAACCAGTTCTAGTTCGATGATTCCACTCTCATTATTATGTTTAAAGATATCAAGAAAAGCATTCATACATTCCTGTGTTTCACAATCAACAAATTTTAAAATCGTTTTGTTATCAGAAACTTCAAAAGAAACTGAATTTCCTCCGTACTCCAAAATTGAGATTTCTAGTGAATCATTCACATATTCTATCTCAGTCTCTTCCCAAAAAGGATCAAATGTGGTTGTTATTTCACTACGAAAATAAGAATAGGTATCCAGTTGTAAATCCCAATAGACTTCTGCAGAAGTGAAATTTAAAGAGCTTAGAATAAGTAGTATTGACAAACAAGTGACTTTCTTTTTTGACCATACTTTAAATATCATAGTAATTTATATTCTCAGCAGAAATAATAAATATTTGGTGACCTCAACTATTTCTTTTTCCACCTTTTCTTTAATGCTTGCTCATAGACTTTCTGCCACTTCTTAGCTGCATTATTCCAAGAGAAATCGATATTCATAACTCTTTTCTGCAATTTAACAAAACTATCTTGATCGTTGTAATATAGGCTTACAGCTAGTTCTACAGCTTCAAAGAACTCATCTGCTTTTGCTTTATCAAAAACAAACCCATTACCATTATCCTGATCTTCTACATAGTCTGTAACTGTGTCAGATAACCCTCCTGTGTTTCTCACAATTGGAATTGTTCCATAAGCCATTGAATACATTTGATTCAACCCACATGGTTCATAGATACTTGGCATTAGAAAGAAATCTGATGCTGCTTCTATCTGATGAGCTAAACGATTATCAAACTCTATATTAATTGAACAATCTTCAGGATACTTCTTCTCCTTAGCTTTGAATTTCTTTTCTAGTTTTGGATCACCTGTTCCTAATAATACAAATTGAACTTTCAAATCCATGATAGCATCGAACTTCTTCATAATCATATCAAGTCCTTTTTGTGTTGCGATTCTAGTTATTATCCCTAGAAGTG
>CAZPXJ010000275.1:0-2913 GCA_964590855.1 uncultured archaeon | reverse complement strand
CCTACCGAGAAATTGACAATGGGGTGACTTGGCTGCAAACTGGGATAAATGTTGCTACTGGTAAAGTGGTTATAATTGCAACTGATTTCAAGTTGCTAGGTCATATCCATCTGTTATTGCCTATACTTCACTGGCAACAAAGAAGAACGAAGGGTAAATAGCAAGATAGGACAAATGGTATGACTTAGCCCTGTGGCTGTATGGCAGCGGAGATTTGTACTCGATAATGCTAATGACTGTCAATGTCTCAGCAGATAGCATAGATGGAACTACTAGTATTGGGTAGTACTTGCATTATGTCATAGATGACTATGAGGGTGAAAGCGTGCTTCTCTGATAACGGATATCCAGCAGGAAGTATATGTAACAGCCAGCCTGCAGACTATGGAACTGCAACGGATCAGATGCAGCGTGATGTACCAAGAGCATACCTGCGTAGTGCATCACACGAAGTTGGACATGTCTTTAACCAAAGACATCCAGAAGACGATGTACCTACCTATGATGAAGATAACTCTATAATGAGTCCAACACCTGTGTTGCTGAAGTACTGGGGGGTGCTGCTACTGGGGCACCAGGAGTATTCCCAGATGACATACTTTTGAGCTTCAATGAGCAGAATAGACATCATCTTGTTCACTCTCCAGATCCTGCAGTGCGTCCGGGTGGTATGAACTGGGGTACACTTGATAATGCTCCCAGTATAGATAGCTATCTCTTTTCCACTACAGATCCTAAACTGAGTGTCACACCTGAAAGCGAGCGGATCAAGCTTGGAGGGCCTTTACACCTGTCATGGACTCTTTCGAACAACTCAAACGAATCGATACCGACACCCGATAATATTGGGATAGAAGCATGGCGGAGTCGTATTGTAATCACTAATCCCGATGGTGTTAGAAAGTGGATGAGGTCGTTTGTCATAGACATAGAAGGAGTTCAAATCAAAGATTTGGAACCTGGAAAGAAGCTAAAAGCTGAAACTAATGTTTTCTGGAGTTCAAACGGGTTTGCATTTGAGATGCCCGGAAAACATACGGTAGAGATCCTGATCTTCTGGAAATATGCGGGAATACCATTATGTGTAAAAGATGCAACGGAGGTATGGGTAGATTATCCAGTTACTGACGAGGATAACAGTGTCGCATCGCTCATGATGAATGATGAGGTTGGCAGGTACATTAGTCTAGGAGGAGGCGCAAAGCATATCAAGGAAGCTGTGTCACGCATAGAAGCCATGTCCGAATATATCAAGCATCCGGCTTACAAGAGCCTCAAAAAATGGATAAAAATTTAATCCTTTTTATATCAACATCGGCTTCCAGTGAGCAGGAGGCAAGGTATTTCAATTGATATCTATTACTAACACAGACTGTCCAAATTCACTTGGCAGATTAATAGATGTTTTCATTCCCCCGGAAGATCGGGGGAGTGGGGGCCAAAGTCTTCAATGATTACACCATTGTAGTTATTAGTTAGGTCGTCATAATGAACCCTGTAGTTACTAGAAACTGAACCACCTAGCGGCATTTTCGCATCTACTGATGCTTCCTCTGTGGTACATGGAGTGTGATCTTCGTCGCTCCCACCAAATCTCCCAACCAGAAATCCCGCGAAGAAGGCTAAAGCTGCAAGGGCAACAGCCCAAAACGGGTTCGAATACATCCTAATTGCAGTGAAGTCAATTACTCTAGCTATGTCAGGCGCCTCACCTATGAAGATTATATCTCCAACAAACCTTCCTCGGTTTTTCTGGTCTTCAAACATCCTCACTGCTACGTTTTTTTTGTTTACATTCATTGCGAAACCTATTTTCTCCTCTCCTCCTATGTGTAAAGGATTATCACCAGGTGCGTGTGGGTGGTGATCAACCAACTCTTTGAAAGCTTTGCTCTTCTCTAGATCTAAACTCATTGACACAGTAGTGTGCCGTTGCCACAGTGCAGCATTCAGATCAGTGTATTGCCAAATTCTAAACTCATGGCTATAAGGACCCCGTCTGTCTTTACTGCATCTACCTGATAAGTAGTCTGAGTTTTTGTATCAAAAAACGAAAAAAATGCAGAATACGCTCCGAAAAGTTCTTCAGTAGGCACACACATTAGTAATTGATTTACTATTTAAGCATTCCTTGTTTCACTGAAGTACATATTTTACACCAAATCTCGAGGGGGGTTGGTATCTTGTCCTCTTTCAACTTTCCTAATTTCGTAAGGGCTCTCTAGGACTAAAGAAAGCCCGGTTATAGGTAAGCTACCAACGTTGGAGATTTTGAGAGTTGATTTATTTTGATCTGGATCGAATTTAACTAACCCCGTAAACAACTGGGGTTCGGCTCCAAGGCCGGTAATTATAGAACCTATTATTACTGTTATTAAAGCAGAAATAACAGCTAATAATACATCCCTCATTACCATTTACACTATCTACCGATCACTATAAAAGAATAGCACCATAGCCGCTATCGCCACTGTTGCTACACTTTTGCTACTTAGCATTATTATGGAATAAGTATCACTGTGAAGATAGCGATAGTTTCGAAAATAAATACGCAAAAATGATAAATTGCTGTATCCTTACGAAACGAAATAAATACTCAAAAATGATAAACATCCAGTCTCTCGTAGGGATTGCATTCTCTAGTCCGTCTCCCTCCAATGTATCACTATATCTCTTACCAAAAAATTGTCATAATTATCTGCTCTTTGTATTTGTATTGAGTTTGTTCCTCTCATCAAGAAATGTGGTGGAATATCATCAGTCCAAATTGTCCAATTGGACATTGGTGTATTTTTAATTATATCCTCACCCGGCAAATTTTTATCGTTTATAAGAATTCTAATACCTGTGGTATCGATATTAAATGATTGGATTATTAGATACCCAATTCCTGGTTTGCCCTCAACATTGAAC
>CAZPXJ010000274.1:0-2918 GCA_964590855.1 uncultured archaeon | reverse complement strand
GAACCAATGTATAAAGTAAAATTGTAAGCCATGGACAAAGAAGGAGTAAGATACCAAGAATCTTCAAAAGATCCTCCTACCGTGTTAATAACTCCCCCTGTAGAAGAATCTGTGACCTCATATCCACTTCCATTATCAAACCTCATCCAAAGTTCGATGGCATGGAAATTATCAATTCCTGAACCAAAACTGTTGACTGTTAATCCTACATCAAAATAAACCAGAGTCCCTCTAGTCCAGGAAGCAGTACTAAGATCTAGGTAGAGAGTATAGCTAGAACCGCTAGCTGTAAGCTTATCTGATGTATAAGTTTCTGCAAAGGTTGAATCAAATAAAGGATTTTGGAAAGCTATAAGCGTGGTAGTGAATAACAAAACAAAGCTAAAGGCTTTGATGGATTTAGATTTGGCTCTCATAGACATTCTAAATATCTCTGCAACACTTAAATTAGTATTGTTTAGATGAAAGTTTCGTTTATTTAAGAAAATTTAAATTCCGCCTTGTTTTTTGATATATTTGAGAGTAAAGAAAGGATGAAGCGACGAATAACAAGTATTCTAATACTAACCCTAACTCTAGTATTGACAGTTTCACCTGTTTCAGCTAAAACTATTTTATATGAAGAACTAGAAATTGATTTTGCTGTTCGCGAAGTTTTGTCTTTTGTTGTAGTTCAAGATAATACTATGATTCATCTCTTTATAGAAGAATCCAGGCCTGATGTTTTTACTGATAAAGGTGTTGAATTTTCACTAAAGAATGAAGCTCATTACCAAATGTATCTAATGGGGTATCTTTCCAAATGTGTTTTATCAGAGGTTGTTTATGATACTGGGAGATTCAAAATAGAACTGGGTTCAGCTCAAACCTACTATCTTGTTCTTTCCACTGATAGTATCTGTTGTCCACTACAAGTAGAAGTCAAGGTGACAATTTTAACAGTTGGAGAAATAACTGGGATAGTTATAGGTTCTATTATAGGTGTAACAGCGGTGGTAGCTGGATTATGGTTCTTCTATTTTAAGAAAAAAGGTTAGAGAGTAAAGAAAGTATGAAGAGACGAGAAATTTCTGGAATAATAGTACCAACCTTAACTTAATTCTACTATGCTAAACTTGTTTTTTAATCTGAAATCCTGAATATTTTGGATTTGACCCACCTTAATCCCATATACGGAATGAGTTTCCATAATTGTTGTTTTACTGGTTGTATAACTAAACCTGATGATGTTACAACCATCGCTTCTCTTATTCCCGGGATGATTTTTGTTGGTGCCAATATTGTCCTTGCGCCATTCTCGATCATCAGTGTATATATTTTATCCAGATCTGAACAAGCTACAGCTATTCTTCTCCAACCTGGTTGATGTTCGATTTGAATTTCGGGATTTCCAATATCCTCTAGATTATAGTTTGATTCACCTTCAAGTGCAAATAAACGAACTCTTGTGTTATCAAAAACCAGCAACGTACCTTCTCCATCTAAAGATATAGTTTTCTTAGCTCCACAACAAGTTTGTAGAAATCTACAATCTTCTGCTACATCATATGTGTGCACTTGAATCTCAACAACCTTTGCTTTCTTTCCAGGTCTGATCTCTAATATGACCTCAGGTTCAAGTTCATATAGCTGTTCTAGAGTTGTTTCTGGATCTTCAAGTATCACTCGAGACACTCTACTAACATCAAAGTTAACTTCTTTAGCATGTTCTAAGAATTCCAAGGTTATTCCCCCAAATTTGATCAAAGCCATGGGTACTATCTCCTCTCCTATTTGCAGTTTCAGTTCAGTAAAAGGTGTTTTTCCTGTAATGTCTTTGATTCTTCTTAGCACATTTTGCAAATTGAACACATTCGCGGGTATTGCATCCACATTCATTTGTATCTATATTAGAGAGTCAAGCAAAAGATATAAATATTGTCTGTCTGTCATGACTTATCGACAATATTTTTATATCTGTAAACTGATGTAAGTTCATGATCACTAAGGAGGAAGAGAAGGAATTCGTAACTATCATTGCAGAATCCTTTTTGGATTATGAAGAAGCTCAAGTTTATTTTACATTGGTAAAACAAGGAACTAAGGGAACTATTGTAAAGGAGCTAACTGAAGAATTATCTCCTCTGAAAAGAACAACCATCTACTCAATATTGAATCGTTTGATTGAAAAAGAATGCGTAAAGGAAGGTGGGCGTTCTAATACTACAAAAAGAGCAAAATTATTTGTCGCAATTAAACCTTCGAAAGTTCTCAGAGCGTTCTTAATCAGAGAAAAACGAAAACTAAAGAAACTAGAGGAAATAGAGTTGATGTATAGTGATCGATTGGATAATGTTTACAACAAAGGAATACAACTTACGCAGGAAGATTTGCATCCTTTCATTTCCAGTTATTTGCGACCTTTAATCAAGAACAATTGGAAGGTATTGTCACAAAATTATTTCGAAGGAAAGGAGACTTACGGTTATGATGTGTTTGACTACGAATTAAAAACTCCTTCACGACACCTATTTCTCAAAGGAGGAGGAATGGTAGTGTTTGTTTTTGATAGAAAGATAGAACAGGATAAATCTACAATTGAGTTTTCTATGACACAATTGAAGAGAAAAGGAAAAGCGGATATTATGCGTGACGGTACATTTAAAGAAATCAACATGAAAGATGGTTTTACAGAGATCTGTGGACATACCTTTCCTGCAATAATTCTGGAAGGAATGTTCAAGAGAAAGAAATCTTTCGAACAAGTGGGGCAGACGATTGTTATTCCAATTAAGAACAAGATATTTTTTGTGTGGAGTGAGGATGGGAAATATGAGAAAGAGATAGTAAGAACAGTGCTAGATAATGAAAAAATACCAATAATAGAGTAAACAATTAACTGATACTATTTTTCGAAACTATTTTTCAATTACATCTCC
>CAZPXJ010000273.1:0-2929 GCA_964590855.1 uncultured archaeon | reverse complement strand
TTCAACACTCTAATTAAGAAATCTGAATCGAGAAGCAAGTAACCACCTAATAACGAAGCTTAAAATCAGCTCTTTCATTATAAGCTTCTTCAAGACATCTTGCTAATTCTTCTGTATCTTCTTCTTCAAGCCATTTTAATAATGCTGATACATTGTTTTCTTCAATATCTGATCTGAATATTTCATCAGTTTTAATGTTGGTTAGGTAAATGGTTCCAACATTCCAGGAATCAAATGTCTTAGAATCTTCTTCTTCAATAATTAAAGGTGTAGGCGTAGATGCGATCTCATCATTTGATATTTTTCCCAATATGAATGTAACAGATTCTTTTTCTTCATCTTCCAAGTAGCTGGTTCTATTAGTAGATCCTCTTATATCAAGCACTGTCACCATCTAAATCACCTTTTATTATATCTCTTTTCTCATGAAGGTTTATTAATATTTTTTTCTGATATTGAAGAACTCTTAATATTTCATCAAGATCTCGTTGAGTTAAATTAAAAACAAGTTCTTTGAGTATTCCCTCTTTTGTTCTTGTTATAATCTTAGTAAGTACTTGTGGAGTCAGTTCATAGTTTTCTTCACCGTCTGCTCTCGATATCTTACTCACCCGTATATAATTCTCTGCCGTTAATCTCTCGAATCTTGGAATAATTTGGTTCTGTGATAGTAGTAATTTCTTTTGAAAAGTGAGATTTTTATTGTCAAATTGCCTAATGAATTCTACTCTCTCTTCAGTTTTGCTAATTTCTTCTTTAGATAAGTTAAATTTGGATATATTTGGGTATTGACCAAATGCTAAAGCCAAACCTAAAGTAAACATTGAGGTGTAGTTTGAAATTTCTTCCCTATTAAAAGATAACTTCTCTTCAAGTTCTTTGATGTTTTCTTCTTTAAGATTAGAAATACCAAGTGCATTTCCTTTGAATTCAACGTTTATAGATTCATTTGATATTAATTCTTCGATATATTCTATAAAACTCTTGAATTTTTCTAAATTGGATGTAACTTCAATAAATTTCTTGAAGTTATCTAAACTTTCATTCATTATTATCTCATAATTAATTATTTATAAGAGCTTATAATTTTTTGCTTAACTCTTCTTTAGTTATAGATTTTTATTTTTCTGTCTCTTGTTTGTATAAGAAATATAAAGAATGATTTTAGAGGTGTGTGGTTAAATTTCTCCCTGTTATTTGGTTAAGTTTGAACATATTCTTTAATTTTCAATTCTCTGAAAATTTATCGAAATAATTTGAATTCTAACTTGATTCTATAATTACTGAACAAGGTTCAAATACTACTGAGAAATATTCTTCAGTTATTTGGTGTGCGAAAACAAACGTAAGGTATTCGCCAACAGTAAAGGTCTGATTGACGCTCCCTCTAACTGCAACAAATCCGTACCCTACAATAATAAGGGAAGAACCATTCTGATGACTACCAATGTTTGTTGTGAGCGTGTCCGAAGGATTGTTTATTGAAAGGTTGTAAAGATAATAATAAGAATCATAGAAGGAGTTGTTATCCGTATCAACCACTAACTCCCTAATGACAATAAATGATCCTTGGGTGTCTTGAGGGACATGGGTAAAATTAATGTCTATCGAAACCATAAACTCAAACGTTCCGTTTGCTAAGAATTGTGCCTCGGTAATCGTACATGCTCTCTTTATATCCATATCCAATCCTATCTTGGAACTGAAGGAGTAGTAATCACTTAGATCAACATACAACGGCAGAACAAAACAAGAGGTGCAAAGAGACAATATTAGGAGAATCGACGTGACGATTTGCACCGAGGGTCTGTGAGAAAATTCTTTCTTTGCAGAAACTAACTCTTCTCTCTCATAAGAAATGATTTGTTGAGCTCTTTTTCTCTTCCTTTTCCTAACATAGTAGAATACAACAATTAGAGCAAAAGCTACTGCAAAAGGTTCAATCTCAACTTGCAAGAGTGTACTCAGTGTTTCCCAACTCACCATCCCTCCTAAAAAGAACAGTGAACCGTAGAAGAAGTAAACCCCCCAGAGGATTATTCCTAGCACCCCACTAAAGAACAGCAAGAGAATACGCTTCTTTGGAGCTCTGATTTCCTTTTGTTCAGGAAATGTAAAGGGTTCCTTTATGATATTGAAGAGTATAAAAAGCAGTAAAATAATGGCAGCTACAGAAAACACATAAGAGGCAGTTAGAACGAGTTGAATCTCAGCTTGTTCATCTATTGCAAACAAGTAAGAACTAATGACCGAAGTCCCATCACCTGTTATAAACAGAGTAAGAGGCATCATAATTAGATGGAACTTAAACAGATTGGTAAAATCCTTGGTAAAAAGAAAGGAACTCGTCTCAATCTTTCTAAATGCTTTTACAGGAACAACCAGAAAGAACACTCCCTGAACAAGCAAGAGAGTCACAACTATTACAAGTATTGACAGATAGGTTCTAGAAAATACAATTTCAATAGAATATGGAGCTTCAATGGTAGAGAGAGCACTCCACAGACTGATTGAACCTGATTTTACTGCCGTTCCTCTAAATAAAAGATGAATAACGGTTCTCACTGCCAGATAGATGGAAGTTACACCTGCTTTTCTGGGAAAGAATCTACAGAACACCATATTGAGGAGAAAAATGATTGTAGACACACCCCAAAACAATGTTACTGGAAACTTTTCAGTTATCCCTGGCCATTCCATTGATTGAATAATAAATGTGCTTGAATTTGATACAACTTGTGAAACACCCAATAAAATGGAATTCGTTTTTGCCCGTAAAATCTCTATCTGAGTAAGTACGATGGTAAGAGAGAATATAAGACCATTTGAACAAAGAAAGGCTATGTTATAGAGTTTGCTTGTAAAAGGTAAAAGCTGTTTCAGTTTGTCAGTCTTGGAGAGTCTAACCATTTGCATGTTCCTTTTCAAT
>CAZPXJ010000272.1:0-2942 GCA_964590855.1 uncultured archaeon | reverse complement strand
GATTAGTAGGGTGAAAACAAAGGTGGCAAATTTGACTTGGAAACTAGTATTTAGAATCTACGCAGAAAAAAAAGAGAAGAAACTTGAATTAACACGTTATAAACTCAAAGACATCACTAACGTCAAATCCTTTCTCACACAATTCTTTGAAGATCAGAGAGAATGGTTAAAAGAACAAAATCAAGCGGGGAAGGGATTAGGATATGAAATAGTCCTTGTAGATGAGAAGGGAGAGGATTTACCCATGAAGAATTTGTATGAACTACTACACTCTAAAGGTGATCTTGTATCATTTTTCAGTATGACAACCGATGCAATAGGGGAATTATTAGCAGAAGGAATTAGCTAAAAAATGAAGGTAAAGAGTCCTATGGAAAAATTGAATCAGGGGTATTGGAGTTATAAAGATACCAGAAAACAAACGTTACTATCCCAAAGACAATAAGTGCCATTATTGAAATAATAATATTCTTTACTTGGTTATTACCGCTTTTCTCTTGTTTTGTTCCATACATGGCATCATAGGAGCCTGAAATGGCAACACGAGTACTATTGTCTTGAACAATTGTGTGTGAAGCAGCTGTTGTCGTATCCATCTTTTGACCACATTCAGTGCAAAATTCATTAAAAGAGTCATTCTTAGCGCTACAATGATTACAATAGATATATTTTACCATTTTCCCTCAAGTCAAAGAGGGTTAAGGATTAATAAAAAGCTTCTCATTTCATTTTAGCAAAAATAAAAGATAATATTTATCAAATGAAACACTCTAGATTGGTTGAGAATTATGAAAGATTTAGGAACTTACGAGATCAGGAATTTTTCAAGAGTTCGTCAAGCCCTAAGTGATGTCTATGAGGTTTCTACTAAAAGAACCTCAATGCTAGGTTTAGTTGAGCTTAATGTTACAAAAGCACGTCATGAAATACTTGAGTATGAAAAACAAACAGGAACCAGACTATCATTTACAAGTTGGTTGATTAAGTGCATAAGCCAAGCAGTGAGTGAACACAAAGAAGTACATGCTTACAGAGTGAATAGAAAAGAAATAATCGTTTATGATAATGTTCATGTAAGTACGATGGTTGAGAGAACAACCCCATCAGGTAAAAAAGTGCCAATAACTTATGTAATTAATTTTGCTAACAATAAATCAGTTCTTGAAATTACAAAAGAAATTCGTGCAGTACAACAAAGAACTATTAAAGAAAAAAGTCAATTCGTGGAAAAAACCCCAAAATTTTACATTAAAATCTATCCTTTAATTCCTAAATTCATTAGAAAGAAGATCATTCAAAGGATGATGTCAAATACAGAATTTTTCATAGAAAATACTGGAACAGTGGGAGTTACAGCTGTTGGTATGTTTGGAAAAAACATTTCAGGGTGGGCTGTACCATTTACATCTAGTACGCTGAGTGTAGCTATTGGGGGGATAAAAACCAAACCTGATCTGATAAATGGTAAATTGATAAATCAAGAATTTCTAAATCTTACAATTCAGATCGATCACACAATTGTTGATGGAGCTCCAGCAACTCGATTTGTCTCTAGACTAGCAGAATTAGTAGAAACAGGTTTTGGATTGGAAAAAAATTAGAAAAAAAAGAGAAAAAACTGAATCAAATCAGTTGATCTATTTATTATATAGAAGCAAGATATTTTCCTTCTACTTCTTCAACCTTAATGTCATTTAGTTTGCAGTATCTCTCAGTAAGTATTGGTTCATAATTACCTTCTACAAACGCACCTTGGAAGAATACTTTTCCAAAGTAAATTGGGTTGCTTAGTATCTTTTCAATTTTTTCAGTTTTCAAACGTGTTGCTCCAAAAATTTCAGCAATGCTTTTATCTAGTTTATAGAACCAAGAATAGATAACCTTGACTTTCATTGCTTCCTCTTGGTTAATAACCAGTTTACCCTTGATCAAGTCATATCCAAATGGAATCAAATCACCATCAACTTTCTTTAAGATTAGTTGGACATCTCCACCAGTTTTCACATCATCTTCAGGAATCTCTTCTATGAGAGGTTGTACAGGTTCAGTTACAACTTCTGGTTCGTCTTCCTCTTCTGGTTTCAAATCTTCGACGATTTCTTCGACGATTTCTTCTGGAACAGGTTCTTCAGCCATTTCTTCAAGAATATCCTCGATTTCATCTTCCACGGCCTCTTCGATAATCTCTTCTACAGATTCCTCTTCTATATCTTCAATATCATCTTCATCGTCAGCAACATCTGCAAGTTCTTCCAATATATCTTCAACAACATCATCGGGTTCTTCTTCTGCTTCCTCAAGTTCTTCTTTGATTTCTTCAAGCTCTTCCTCAAGTTCCTCTTCAACTTCATCTGGAAGTCCATAGTCCTCTTCTTCAAGTTCGTCTAAAGATTCTTCTACATTCTCTTCTAATTCATCCTCAAGATCGTCTTTATCTTTCTCTGTGAACTCGTCTACACTCTCTTCTAATTCATCCTCAAGATCGTCTTTATCTTCTTCGGTAAATTCTTCTAACTCTTCTTCAATATCATCTTCAAGATCGTCTTTTACTTTTTCAGAAAGACCCTCTTCTACAAATTCTTCTTCGAGTGGTTCTTCCTTGAATTCTTCTTCCATTTAAATCACTCCTTAAAAATAAACAAGTATTTTGTTCCTTAAATATTTATACAAAAAGGCCATAAGAAATCGCAGAAGAACATTCGTGACAAAATAGTGAAAATTATGATAAATGTTTGTCATGTAGTCATGTTAGAGTGACGGAAAAGCAGTTAAAATTTATTGAATAATAAGTTTAAACAGTAGACTGAAAATAAAGTAGCACACGCGCTTTTAAAGAGAAATACTACTAGAAGAATAATGACAAAAGTGCGAAGAGAAGAAATAATGGAAGTAAAGTATCATTCAGCTCTAAGCAGAGTATGTCATCAAGCTAAAAACATCTA
>CAZPXJ010000271.1:0-2953 GCA_964590855.1 uncultured archaeon | reverse complement strand
GGTTCTTACAAATAGTGAAGTAATCAAATTGGCAACTATTGCACTTGAACTTGATCCACTGAAAAATGTGTATTTAACAAAAATGTTACATGACCTTTGACGTTATTCCAGACTTAATATTACTTCTTGAAGTGATATTCTTCTTTGGATTCGCTATTTTTGCTTTCACTAGAGCTCAAAGAATCACAAAAAGTATTTCATATCTGTATATGACAACTGGGATAATTGTTAATTTGATAGGTTATATTTTACTTATTTTAACATTGTTCTTTCCTCCAGACAAAGGTTATGAAGGAACTGTTCGTACGTTAGCGACTCTGACTAACATTATACTAGGAATAGGATTCTTAATTTACATGAATGCATTAATTATGATCCGAGAGGATAAATTACCCATTTTTTCTCACATTGCAGCTTTACTTGTAGGTATTTCAACAATGTTATTTGGTTTTATAGGCGTTTCTACAAATCCAGTTTTTAATGAAACAACACATTACTGGGAAATAGATTATATGCAAGGTGATTTCAAATCTGTCTTTATTGGAGTTTCCGTTACAATTTTAGTCATTTTTACAGCTTATTTCGTACTATATTTGATTCGTAAATTCCAGAAATGGAAAAAGGGAAGAAGGTTCGATGTAACGTTTGTTGGATTTGCATTTCTAGCTGTTTGGTTGATAACACCATTCTTTCAATCTGCAAAGGTATTCAGACACTATCTTTACCCTGCTGTTTTCTTATGTTGGGGTATTGCAGTGTTTCTTGATCCAATGAACATGCTTGCTTCAAACAAGCTTCCAGACGAAATAATCCTTGTATCAAATAACGATCATCCTATTCTTAGATTTAAATTAGTTGAGAAAACCATTGATAAAAATCTTGAAGAAATAAAATTGTTCATAACTAGTAAAAGCATCATCTCAGACAGCTTGATTTCTGACAAATCAAAAGATCTTACACTAAGAAATAAAGCAATTAAATATATTAAACTTGAAAACTTCTATATCATAGCAATAGGAACAAGAGTAGATAGAAACTCCAGATCAGCAATTATCAAGTCTTTCAAGGATTTGTGCAAAACTACAAAGTTAGATTATTTAGAGACTGCATTGGTTATGAAAGAATCAGATGAACAGCTATTTGTAGAGATACTCAAAGATAATTTTCAGAGAATCGATGCTACCAGGAAAAATAAGAACTAGTTTTTTCTTAGGTAAATCTTATAAACTGCATATTTAACCCCTAAACTTGCTTTAGCTGATTGACATGGAAGAATCATATTACAGGAGAAAATCACTTAAACCATTTCTCCTAATAACTGGACTTTTGCTTGTAGTTGCAGGTGCGATACAAGTGCATTACGCTATCTTTTCTACCGAACTTTTAACCACTTATTACTCTCCAGCAGAACATATAGCAGGTTTGGTTTGTTTTTATATTGGAGTTGCTTCAATAATACTATTCTTAGTTTTAATTGGAAGTGTATTTGATAACGAAAAAAAGAAAACCAATACAACTATTTTGTTACTACTATTCTTCTTAGGTTTTCAAGCATTCAAAGATTTTTACCCACAATTTCTTGATTGGGGACTTGGTTGGGGTGGATTGGCTATTCTTCTTGTATATGCAATCTATAGAGGGATTGCAATTACTAGGTTGAATAATCAGCTGAATGTTCCTGTTAACAAATATGGGAGCAAATTATTCAGTTTTTATGCTTGGTCTTACTTGTTAACATTCATAATAATCCTGATTTTAGCTATAATCTCTACAGTTACTAACGATTACAATGTATTTTACAATTCAAATGTAGCAAGAATGTGGGTAAGAGTTATCCAAATATTTCTTGATGCGATAACATGGGGAGGAATTGGTGTTAAATACTTGATAAAATCAATAAATGAAGCAACAATTGAGAGCAAAGTGGCACCTAGAACAGCTCCAGCTATAACTACAGGTGTAAAATTAGGTATGGGGCAATATAAAACTACAGGACCAAAAAGACCAACTATACTTGATGAACAACCCAAGTCAGAAGAGGAAATGGTATTTTGTACACATTGTGGTGCACAAAATTTCAGGAAAATGTCAAAAATATTTTGCGAAAATTGTGGTGAAAGCCTTGACTAACTATTTTTATTTCTTCCTTAAGCCCAATTGTCCTAAAAACTAAATGTTAATATTAATATAGTCTGATGAAAAATATCTATCATCTTCTAATAGTGGTAAAACAATATGCTCAATTCATCAAATACTAATCAGTCTTTGCGATCGTCTCTTGTTCTAAGTGGATTTCTGTTGGTTGTAGCTGGTATAATATCTAGCAGTTTGCTTATCTGCACGTTTGCTTATTGTCCAGGAACAGGATACATTCTTTCAATTACAAATACAATCTTCTTTTACTTAGGTATTGCAGCTGTGATTTTTCCTTTAATTCAGATAGGTAACGCATACAAGCAAAAGAAAAAGGTGATAAATCAAGCTATAATACTACTTATAGTCTTCTTAGTTGTAGATTTGGTAATCCTTCTTGTTCCAGAAATATCTGTTTGGGGATTTGGTTGGGGGGGAATAGCTGTATATCTTGTATATGGCATTTTACGACTAATAACCTGTATTAAGATTTTCAATTCGTTGAATATTCCCAACAACAAATTCGGTAGTCAGTTTTGGTACGTTTTTGGTAGTTCGCAGCTTATTGTTACTATTCTTACAATTATTTTTACAGTTATCAGCTTCTTGGTTGACTATTCTGTTTTTGAGATTCTGATTCTAATCTCATATTATGCAGGTGTTGTTCAATTTGGTGTAGACGCTTTAAGTTTCATTTTCATCGGTATAAAATTCTTAAATGATGGACGTATACAGCCAACAATTGATGGAATAGAATTATCACGAGTTTCTACTGCAGAAGGTTCGTATAGTCATCCTATCCAAAGCGCAGTTTACGAAC
>CAZPXJ010000270.1:0-2978 GCA_964590855.1 uncultured archaeon | reverse complement strand
ACGTTCAGTTTCATGTCTATTGATTTTTCAACATTGTCTTCAGCTTATTCTGCACTTAACATAGAAGCTTGGAGTATTATTACTACGGTAGTTACAACGTTGCTCATATTATTTATAGCTACTCGAAAGAAAACAAACACTTTCATTCAACAAGAAGTTGCTTTAGCAACATCTGTTGAGAAAGAGAAAGTTAGTTGGTTCAAGAAAATTTATGGGGATGTAATTTTCTTTCTGATTGGTTTGGTAGGTGTAATCTTCACCATTGTTGAAGACCTTGATCCTAATGCTGCATTTGGATTTACTGTTCAGCTATTACAAGCTTTTACGCCTATTCTTCTCTGGTTTGGAGCAGCAAAAATTGTTAGTAGACTATCTACTAAAATACCAGAGAAACTCGATAAGGTTTTAGTGAAAATCTTCAAAGATATAGGCGTTCTTCTCAAAGGTAGTCTCTCTAGAAGACAGCAGAATTTCCCAAGAATGACAGTTTTATTGTGTCTTTCAGTATCTTTATGTATTTTTGGAGCGATTCAAGGTGAGACTGGAACTGCTGAAATAACGAGACATGCAGATTTTCATGTTGGTGGGGATATGAGAGTAGACCTACTAGGTGGTTATAATACGCTCTTTGTTACAGATTTTGTAGGTTATGAAGATAAAATTGAAACAGTTATACCCATATACATGACAGTCTTATACATCGGTGCAACACCTGTTCTTTGTTTTGGAACGGATTTGGTGACTTATGGTCAACAAGCTCTTTGGCATACAGATTCAATAGTAGAGTATAAGGATTGGAATGAAGGATTGCAAACTATCCTAGATGATCCATTGAGGAATGTAGGTTTAGGTGTAGAAACTGCTAGATATTTGGAAGCTAGAGACGATCCAACATTTAATTTCACTACTTTTGATGATTCTGTGTATGAAGCTGAATCGACTATTACGATTGATCATGCTCCTTGTGAAGTAATGGATTATTCTTTTGGTGCTGTAGGTGGAATAATAGATTTTGTTGAAACAGATATTCTCTATACTATGTTAGTACATGAAGATTTCATTTTTGCTTATGCACCATTTACTTTTGAAGTAGTCAGAGCTATAATCAATTTAGAACCAGAAGTTGATCCTGTAGAAGAAAATCTTTCTTCCAAATTCAATTCAGAGTTTGAATGGATTGTTTATGCACAAACACATGAAGAAGAAATAGAATTGGTTAAGAAGCGAGAAGGATTAAGATTTGGCTTTCCAGGATTATTAACTATCAATTTCCTAATCTCAATGCTTGCAATTGTAATTGGTGTTTCTCTTTTCATGTTTATGATCATTAATCAAAGGAAAAAGGAATTTGCAATACTTATATCTGAAGGAGCTTCACGGAAACAGCTGGTTAAGCTAGTATTAACGGAAGTAATTTCGATGGCTATTTTGGCTACATTATTTGGAACTTTCATAGGATTTATACTTGGATACCAATTCAATGGTTTCTTTGATGCCTTTAGTATAACCTCATTCAATAGACAGATGGTATTTCCACCTTTTATTCTACTAGCTACGATTATAGGTTCGTTTATGATAATTTTACTATCGACACTTCTTCCAGCTGTAATTGCTTCCAGGACTAATGTGGTGGAGGAAATGAGGACATTTTAGGTGATTATGATGTATGGTGATATTAAACGTAAAATTCAGATTGAACCTCTACCTGAGGATCTTGCTTTACAGATTATAGATATTTACCATGTCTATGGGTTAGAACATCAGAATAAAGTTGTGGCACTCAAAGGAGTAAGTTTTGATATCAAAAAAGGCGAAATACTTGGTATTATAGGACCATCAGGAAGTGGAAAAAGTACACTTTTGCTAGCTCTCGGAGGAATGCTCAAACCGACAGCTGGAGAGATTTACTATTCTGATGGAACAGATATTACTAAATTACCAGAGGAAGAACAGTTTGAATTTAGAAGACACAACATTGGTTATATCTTCCAAGAGCAAAATCTTATCCCTTATCTGTCAGCTGAAAAGAATATTGAAATGCCTATGAAACTCATTAATGTTCCGTATGCAAAACGAAAGGAGAGGGTTAAAGAACTAATGGAAACTTTAGGGATTTGGCATAGACGAACTCACACTCCTAAGAGGATTTCAGGCGGAGAACAACAACGTGTGTCGATTGCAAGAGCTCTTGCCAATAATCCTAGTTTGATTTTTGCTGATGAACCAACTGGAAATGTTGATACAGAAACTTCTATACAGATTCTAGAGTTATTCAAAGAATTGAAAGAAGAAACAGGAACATCTTATCTAATATGTTCACATGATCCTATAGTGGGAGAATTTTCAGAAAGAACTTTAGAAATTCGTGATGGAATTCTTATTGGAGAACATCTTGAGGGGATTGATTTGACCGATTTAGATAGTTCTAGATTCTTAGTTTTAGATAATCAGAACAGAATTACAATCCCTGAAAGAGCTATTGCAGAGCTTCACGGTACACTTCTCTACACTTGGGATATTACAAAAGAAGGATTTCTCTTGAAACCTTTAGGTAAACGGGATAAAACTGCAACTTCGAAGATTAAGAATTGTACTACATGTGGGGCAGATATTCCTGAAGGAAGCTATTCGTGTTTACGCTGTGGAGCCAAACTCACTAGGGTTGTTAGGTAATACCTCTTCCCTTCCCTAATCTTTTTTAATACAATTGTTTCTGCTACACTGATGAAAATCTATCTCTGTAGACATGGTGAAACTGATTATAACAAGAATAGAATTATCATGGGTCACCTTCCTATACCACTTAACGAAACTGGGAAAAAACAAGCTCAAGCTTTGGGAGAAGAGTTGGAAGATAAGTCAATTGAAGCAATATTTAGCTCTGATCTGTTACGTGCAGAAGAAACAACGTCTATTATTAACCAGAGATTGAATGTACCTATTACTTTTTACGAGGAATTGAGAGAACACTCTTTAGG
>CAZPXJ010000269.1:0-2982 GCA_964590855.1 uncultured archaeon | reverse complement strand
AATGATATAGACGAGTTAGATAATGCAAATACTTTCTTCTTAGCAGCGGCTACAGATGAAGACGAGAGTTCTTATTACGATACTGATCATCATTTATCTTGTTGGACACAATGCTTCCTACACTATTCTTGGAACTCTAATTATCCTCCAGGTTATGAAGGATCCATATACATCCCCTTTGGTGACATATTCGATACAGCTGTAGACGGATATGAGTTTTATCTGAATGGAGATACAAAACTCTACGATGAACTACAAAACCCACAAATATGGAATCCTTGTGGGTATGAATTCTATTTATCAAAATATATGATATCAATACCATAATAGATAATAAAGAAAATGAGATAAGGTATATATGAAACATCTAATCAAGAAATTCATTGTTGTGGTATTGATATTACTACTCCAAAGTCCGATGTCTTCCATAGATGGTTTCCGACAAAAACCTTATCCACATTTTTTTTCCTATATTTCAACATCACCAATAATAATTCTCAATGATCAGAATTTCACAGACTATGCCTTCCCAGGAAATGGTACTGCTAATAGTCCATTTATTATTGAAAATCTCAATATAACTACAAATGAAGAAACAGCAATATTGGTCTCAGGGACATCACAACACTTTGTCATAAGAAATTGCTTAATTTCTGCAGAGAGAGTAGGTATTTTTGTTAATTCAACAGATTTTGGAACAGTTAAAATTGAGAACAATATTTGCAAAGAACACTCAATTTGGGGAATTCTTGTTGAAGAATCACCAGAATGTCTCATAATCAATAATACATGTACCGAAAATGGTTATTATGGTATTCACACGCGTTATTCACCTTTAAGTGAAATACGTGACAATAATTGTTACTTAAACTGGGATGCAGGCATTTATGTTGATAAAGGCAATTATACTAGCATCAGTTCAAATACATGTTCAAATAATCCAAGGGGGGGGATAGTAATTGAAGATTCTTTATTTACTCTAACAACAAATAATTATTGTTCTGGGAATGATTATAATGGAGGGATTTCATTATCAAGATCGGAGGGGGCAATTGTCAATAACAACACATGTATTGATAACATACTGAGTAATATACGTGTTGGAGGATCAAAAAACTCGCGTATTCTTAATAACATCTGCAGTGGACTAGGCGAAGGAATAACAATTGTCGATGGTAGAAATGTAACAATTCAAGACAATAACCTATCCACGTATGGGGAGGGGATGAATATTATCCGTACAGAAAATTCCCAGATTCAAAGAAATCAACTTCAAGGTTGTGGTCTCAGATTTTATGACCCTAACAAAGACAACTTCCATACCCATATAGTTACAGATAACACAGTAAACTCCAAAGTGTTAGGTTATTTCGTCAATAAGAAGGATTTGAAAATCAATGAAGCTATTTATGGACAATTAATTCTTGCAGATTGTAATGACATCGAAATTAAGAACCAACAACTAAGTAACACTTACACAGGTATAACAATGCATTTCTGTTTAGAAGGTGTGATAACAAATAATTGGATTTTCAACACTAGTTATATTGGTGTCAATTTACTAGGTTCCTCAAAAATCAACCTCCTTAAAAACTCCTTAGACACTAATAATGCTGGTATTGTTCTGGAAAATTCTTCCCTAAATGAATTGCATTATAATAATTTGGATAATAACAAATTATGGGGAGTTGTTCTAGATATAGATTCGGATTTGAATTATATTCATCATAATAGCTTCATAGCTAACAATTATTATTATGGAACCTCACAAGCAAAAGATGATGGTCAGAATAATACTTGGAGTGATATTGAAGCAGAAAAAGGAAATTATTGGAGTGATTATCAAGGAACAGGAAATTATAGTATTGATGGTTTAGCAAATGTTTATGATCTCTATCCCCTAACAGAAGCACCTATTTATGTTCAACCAAGTTATTATGGTTATTTTGCATTTCTTTCTTTGCTAGTTCTAATCCCAATTGCAGTTTTTCTTTTCAGGAAATACAAGAAGAACAAGAAATAATCTGACAGATAGAACTATGAAACATCTCAAATTAAGAAATAAATTATTAATCATCTATAGAAGATTATCAATCATGAAATTTAATCTTAAAGTTCTTTTCCCACATTCTTCACAGAATTCATCAGTTTCATGAATATCGTAGCCACATTTGGAACAGGTTGAAGTTCTAACATAGAGTTTTAATCAAGATATTCAAACAAACAGTATTTTCTGAAAATGAAAAATCAGAATTGATGAAGAAACAAATAATCAAAAACTTGGAACAAAAAATCAAAAGATGAAAAAAAGATATACATGAAAAATTCATTAATTAAGATATTAAGCATATCAAAAAAAGAAAAGAATTGGAGGGTTTTAGTTTAACCCTATAATGTCGCCATCTTCGGTATAGTCCATGCGATTAGCAGATGGAACTGGAGGTAAGCCAGGCATGAGGAACATTCGACCACAAATAGGAACGATGAAACGAGCACCGGTGTAAAGACGGACTTCGTCAACATTAAGAGTCCAACCTTTGGGGGCACCCATGAGACCAATCTTATCGGAGATACTGAGCTGAGTTTTAGCCATGCAAAGAGGGAAGTCGGCAAAACCAGCTTTCTCGATAGCGGCGATGTCAGCTAAAGCTTGAGGAGAGTATTCAATATCAGCAGCACCGTAAACCTTGGTAGCTATTTTCTCAATTTTGGTTTTGATGGGGTCGGAAAACTCGTAAGCGAAAGTAACGTCTCCTGAACCTTTTTCGATAGCACCTAAAACAGCTTCAGCAAGCTCAACACCACCGTCTCCACCTTTCATGAAAACTTGAGATTCAGCAGCAGTGACACCGAGAGATTCACACTTCTGCTTGATCCAAGCCATTTCTTCGTCATTGTCGAATGGGAAACGATTGATGGCGACGACTGGAGGGATGTTGAAAACATTGAGCATATTGTCAAGATGCTTTTCAACGTTGGAGA